>JACQAM010000025.1 GCA_016194975.1 Bacteroidota bacterium | reverse complement strand
CGTTCGGCCGATTATTCACATAAGTCATTTCCGATTTTTTTCCGCCGGATGGATAATAAGAAGTCCATACACCGGTCCTCGAGCTATTCACATAATTTCCTTCTTCAACAATTGCGGAGTCTGCAAATGACTTATCATTTTCCATTTTCCCGGTGATGATGAAATAACCTTGTTTTTTTCCTGCACTGTCAATGCGGTTGAGCGTATCGTTTTGCGCGAAGGAACACTGCGTGAGTAAGAGAAAAGAGAAGAGAAGCCAATTTTTCATTGGGGGAATGAATATAAACGTCAATGTAATAATGATACGGTATTTGTAATTCGTACGCAGCGTGCAGGCAAGTGCGTGACAAAAAAAACCGTTGAGAAATTTATCGCAACGGTTTTCAGAATATTTTTTCAAGCATTATTTATTTGCGTCGTCAGGAATAGGGCCGTCTCCTACATATTTTCCATTCTCATACTTTTTCACCTGGATGCAGAAACCATTATTGTCATAGAAACGTGCTTCTCCATTCACGAGACGATAGCTGTGGAAAACACCTTTCTGGCTTACTTGTCCGCCTTTCATGAGTGTGTATTGTCCTTCACCATTCCAGTTGGATTGTGGCGGAGCAGCGGGAGGAACTTCTTTTGTTTTATCGTTCTTAGGATCTTCCGGTGCGGTAGCAACAGGGGCGCCTGTTTTGTGATTGATCGTTTTCGAATCGTCGATCACGCCTCCGTTGAAATAAGTTTCTCTCACAAGATTTCCATTCGCATCATATTCTTTTTTCCATCCTTCTTCTTTTCCATCCTTCATGGTCACTTCAATAGCAAGCGTTCCATTCGGATTTTTATAAACCTGTTTTCCCTCGCGTTGACCAAGCGTGTTGTAATTGAATGCCTGCCGCTCGGTTCCATCTTCATAATACAAATGATAATCGCCGCTCCAACGTGTGCCCACCCATGTTCCTTCTTCCGCTTTCGTTCCATTCTCATTGTAAGTAACTGCGTGGCCATTGGGACGATTATTTACATAAGTGAATTCGCTTTTTTTCGAGCCGGTTGGAAAATACACAGTCCATATTCCCACTTTAAATCCGGCGTTGTAACGGCCTTCTTCAACTTTCGCATCTGCGGCATACGCAGGGTCTTTTTGTGCGCGCCCGTAAATGATCCAATGCCCCTGGCGTTTTCCATCAGGGCCAACATAATTAAGAGTATCACCAGCATGGAGTCCGGTAAAACTCAAAAAAAGAATTAAGGAGAGAATTGTAAATTTCTGCATTCTGTGTGTGAATGAAGATGTGTTGTAATTAAACGTGAATTGCCGACTGAAAGTTACAAAACAAAAATCCCTTCGGCAATTTTACCGAAGGGACGTTGAATATTTTTTTCGTCGAAGAATTATTTATTTGCATCGGCAGGAATAGGGCCATCGCCGACATATTTTCCTTCTTTATAGAGTTTGATCTGGATCAGAAGGCCATTATTATCATAAATTCTTTCTTCCCCGTTGATCAGTTTTTTAAGATGGAAAGTTCCTTTCATACTGATCTGTCCGTTTTTGTAAAGAATCCAATCGCCTTCGCCGGTGAAAGTTCCTTTGTTCGGTTTGAAGTTCGGATCGGTAACTACAGGAGCGCTTCCTTTAATATCTTTTTCTTCCGGCGCTTTCTCAGGAGTTTTGTCTGTAGTATCATATTCTTTTGTTTTGGAAGCATCGATTACGCCATCATTGAAATAAGTTTCGCGGATAAGATTTCCGTTTTCATCATATTCTTTTTTCCAACCGGTTTCTTTGCCGCCTTTCATATCTACGGTTATCGCCACTTTTCCATTCGGGTGATAATAGGTTTGCGTTCCATCGCGCTGTCCAAGCTGGCTGTAATTGAAACTTTGCCGCGGTGTTCCGTCTTCATAATATAATTTGTAATCGCCAACCCATCGCGTACCTACCCATGTTCCTTCTTCCGATTTTGTTCCATTCTCATTATACATCACCGCATGTCCGTTCGGGCGATTGTTTACGAAAGTGAGTTCACTTTTCTTATTTCCATTCGGAAAATATTCTGTCCAGATCTCAATCTTCTGACTGTCTTTGTATTTTCCTTCTTCCACTTTAGCTTTCGCATCATACTTAGGATCTTTTTTCATTTCCCCGGTAATGATCCACCATCCCTGCCTTTTTCCGGCAGGATCCGTATAGTTATGCGTGGTATCCGGATCCGCAAATGCGAGAACCGTATTGCCAAGGCAGAACAGCAGTATGAGAGTAAGTTTTTTCATCGGGATTTGTTTTGGGGCAAATACCCTGTTCAAAATTTAGATATTACTTTACTTATACCCGGAGACACAAAAATTAGTTCATGATTTTAGATGAAGCTTTGCAAAAAATCGACCAAAAAATGAAGTAAAGTGTGTGGCAGCGGTATGTGATGTATTTTACGGCCTTCTCCTGTGGCAGGTTTCAATGACTAACCATCATTTTCCGGAGATTTGCGAACATATCAGCCGACATTTTAGGAAGATCAAATTCCGGCTTCCAGCCCCAATCTTTCCCTGCCTCGCGGTCGTCTATACTTTTTGGCCATGTGTCGGCAATTTTCTGACGGAAGTCGGGCTGGTAAGTGATGGTAAATCCTTTGCAATATTCGCAAATAATATTCGCTATGTCGGCTGGAGAAAAACTCATTCCCGCCAGGTTATAAGCCCCTCGAATCCGGATACTATCGGCCGGGGCTTGCATGATCTCAATCGTTGCCCTTATTGCATCGGGCATATACATCATAGGAAGAGTAGTATCCGGCTGGAGAAAACATTCATAGGAATTTTTATTAAGCGCTTCATGAAAAATATGTACAGCATAATCAGTAGTTCCGCCACCCGGCGCCGATTTCCATCCTATAAGTCCGGGATAACGAAGACTTCTTGAATCGACACCGAATTTTCTGAAATACCATTCGCACCACCGTTCGCCTGCAAGTTTGCTGATCCCATAAATTGTGACTGGTTCGATAACCGTGAACTGCGGTGTATTTTCACGCGGTGTAGTGGGGCCAAAAACTGCGATTGAACTGGGCCAGTAAATTTTTTTAATGTGGCCTTCTTTCCCAAGATCGAGCACATGAAAAAGACTTTCCATATTGAGTTTCCACGCAAAAGCAGGATTCTGTTCGGCGGTGGCCGATAATAAAGCAGCCAAAAGATAAATTTCTTTCACCGAATATTTTTTCACGATTCCGAACAATTTATTCTTATCGAGTGCATCCAGCGTTTCGAACGGGCCACTCTGCATCACTTCCGGTGAAGAGGATTTAAGATCGGCAGCGATGACGTTGTCATTGCCGGAAATTTTTCTGAGCGCCATCACGAGTTCTGTTCCGATCTGGCCGGAAGAACCGATGACGAGAATTGTTTCTTTACTCATATAGAAAAAATGGGATGATCAAAGTTAAGAGAAGAAAGTTCCCGTGTTCCGGCTGCACATTATAAACTGCATTTGATTTTCAATCCTGTTCAACTTTGCGAATGACAATATCATCAAAACCCAACCGATCAAGTCCGTACCAGATCATTTCATAATTATTGTCGTTCATAAATTCGTTGGCAGCTTTCTTCACACCGTAGGGTTGCATATTCACCGGATCATAAACGGTGTAATCATTCAGTTGTATCAACCCTGAAGGTTTTATTTTCGAAAGTATCCGTTCAAGATCTTTTTTTACCGCATCGTAAGAATGGTCAGCATCGAGATAGATATAGTCGAAAAAATGATCCGGGAATTCTTTCAGGATATCCCATGAATATCCTTTTCTCACTTCTAATTTTCCTTCGCTGATCTGTAAGGCAAATTTTTTATTGTAATAATCAAGCTGTGCTGTTCCCGCCGGAATGTGTTTGAGAAAGGGAGAATTCTCCGATTTAGAATTGAACAGATCGATCGCAAAAAATTTTTCCGGTTGCAGAATTTTTATCAACTCTTCTGAAAAACCACCCCAGCCCACACCCACTTCTGCAATCATGCCTCCTTTCGGAAGCAAAGGAAGAATGGCGTTTCTCGAAGGAAGAACGCGGCAATTTTTCACCAACCCGGATTTTAATTCAGGTGCTGCCATTTTCTGGCTTTCCTGCGAATGATCTCCTTTCAAAAGCGTAAGGTTGCATTTGCGCGCAAGAGTAAGAATGATTTTTTTCAGAAAAGACATGGCAGTTATTCAGGAACCTGACCAAAGAATAAAGCTAACCAAAATGCAACTGCCGGGCATCTTAAGATCACGATATTTGGCAGGGCAATTGACCAAAATCATTTGCCCGAAAACACATCATCGTACATTTGCAATCTATGTCGAGTCTGCACAACCGCGTAAACCGGAATGAAATGAGAAAGCGCCTGGAGGAAGAAAATTTCAGGAGGATCACTCTTTCGTTTTACCGCTACGTTATTATCAGTGATCCGCAGTCCATGCGAAATGAATTGTGGAGAGAATGGAGTGAAATGAATTGCCTGGGAAGAATTTACATTGCGCGCGAAGGCATCAATGCCCAGATGAGTGTGCCTGAAGAATATTTCGAATCATTTAAACGCTCGTTACATGCTCATCCGGAATTCAAAGATGTTCCGTTTAAAATTGCTGTGGAAGATGACTCCGGAAATACCGGGGCAAGCGGAAAATCTTTTTTTATTCTGGTGATAAAAGTGAAAAAAAAATTAGTGGCCGATGGTTTGAAAGAGGGCGCATTCGATGTGACCAATGTGGGAAACCATTTATCGGCAATGGAATTCAATGAAGCTATGGAAACTCCCGGCGTGGTGGTGGTGGACATGCGCAATCATTACGAAAGTGAAGTAGGACATTTTGAGAACGCGATCCTTCCGCAGTCCGATACGTTCAAAGAAGAATTACCGATGGTTCTCGATCAGCTGAAAGGGAAAGAAAATAATAAAGTACTCATGTATTGCACGGGCGGAATACGCTGCGAAAAAGCAAGTGCATTTTTAAAACATCACGGATTCAAAGACGTGAACCAGCTTTACGGCGGCATCATTGAATATGCGAGGGAAATAAAAGAACTGAACATTCCGTCGAAATTTATCGGAAAGAATTTTGTTTTTGATGAACGGCTCGGCGAACGGATATCAGAAGACATTGTGTCGCTTTGTCACCAGTGTGAAACCGCGAGTGATCATCATGTGAATTGTAAAAATCCGGAATGCAATCTCTTATTCATTCAATGTGAAAACTGCGCAGAAAAAATGAATGGATGCTGTACCGATGAATGTATGGAATGGCTGATGAAGAATGAAAGTGAAAAAGAAAACCTGCGCGCACAAGGAAAAGGTTTTGTTCCCAAAGCAAGATATCATTCGCGCTTGAGGCCGATAGTTAAGAAGTAGCTTTTAAATTGGGAGCACGAATGGCGAATGTTCACAAAATTGATTTTCTCCAACGCATTTTTCGTACTCTTTCGTATTGCGTAACTTTCTCCCGAACGCGTTTGGGATTTCGTATTCTTATTGACAATTGTCATTCGGCTTTCCGTCTTTCTGCACTAATTTTACTTTAACAAAAACATGCACTATGCCTATCTACCATCATCTCGGGAAATTTCCTCAGAAGCGACACACGGTCTTCAAAAGTAAAAAGGGAAAATATTTTTACGAACAACTTTTCGGAACGGAAGGATTCACCGGATTCTCTTCGCTGCTTTATCATACGCATCGCCCAACGCAGATCAAAGAAATCCTGAAATCGGTTGACATAACTCCTGAAATTGCGGTCGCAAAAAATATCAAACCGCTTTTGCTCCAGGGATTCAACATTGTGCCGAAGGATGATTTTCTCGAGAGCAGAACTCCGCTGCTCGTGAACAGTGATGTGTTGCTCGGACTTGCTGCTCCGCAAAAAAGTATGAAAACCTATTTTTACAAAAATGCGGATGCTGATGAAGTGATCTTCATTCACAAAGGCAAAGGAAAACTGCGCACGTTCATGGGAAATATTCCATTCACTTATGGCGATTACCTCGTGATCCCGCGCGGAATGATCTATCAAATGGAGTTTGAAACAAAAGACAACCGCATTTTGTACGTGGAAAGCCATCATCCCATTTACACTCCGAAACGTTACAAAAATTCATCGGGACAACATCTCGAACATTCTCCATTCTGCGAACGCGATTTCAAATTGCCTAAAGAACTGGAAACCTACGACCGCAAAGGAAGTTTTCTCATCAAAGTGAAAAAGGAAAATGTGCTGCACGATATTGTGTATGCAACACATCCGTTCGACGTTGTCGGTTGGGACGGATATAATTTTCCATGGGGATTTTCCATTCACAATTTTGAACCCATCACCGGCCGCGTACATCAACCGCCTCCCGTTCACCAGACTTTCGAAACTTCTGCATTTGTCATTTGCTCATTCTGTCCGCGGCTTTACGATTATCATCCGAAATCAATCCCCGCTCCTTACAATCACAGCAACATCGACAGCGATGAGGTTTTGTATTATGTGGATGGCGATTTCATGTCGCGGAATAATATTCAGCAAGGATATATTACTCTTCATCCGAAAGGAATTCCGCACGGGCCTGCGCCCGGAGCAATGGAAAGAAGCATCGGCCAAAAAGAAACAGCAGAACTCGCAGTGATGGTAGATACGTTCCGTCCGTTGCAGATCACAAAAGCTGCAATGAAGATCGATGACGGAAAATATTATAAGAGCTGGGTGGAATGAATTCAGCAGGCTGCTATAGAGAAGCAAGAATCTATGTTGAGCAACCATCCATCATTGACTTTTCATTTATGATTTACATCATTGTTCGATTACAATAAAGTCTAATTCTCTAACTTTATACAATGGGAAAGCAAGATTTTGAATTATTGTCGGTTCATGGAAGAGCCATGTGGTCGTGAGATTTTTTTATTTCTGTAAAGTGATTTTCATTATCTCAAACAAAAACATTTCAAAAAATATTATCATGGCAAGAGAAATTAAAAACGTTGAATATGGACTCGACAAAATTTTCGAAGGCGCACAGGATTTTCTCCCACTCTTGGGAACCGATTACGTGGAATTTTATGTAGGCAACGCAAAACAATCGGCACATTTTTATAAAACAGCTTTCGGTTTTCAGTCGCTCGCGTATGCGGGGCTTGAGACGGGCGTGAAGGACCGCACATCCTACGTGCTCGCGCAGGACAAGATCCGCCTTGTGCTCACCACTCCGCTCATCAGCAATTCTCCGATTGGCGATCACATCAATAAACACGGCGATGGCGTTAAAGTAATTGCACTGTGGGTGGAAGATGCACGAAAATCATTTGAAGAAACAACGAAGCGCGGAGCAAAACCATATATGGAACCAACCGTGGAGAAAGATGAATTCGGCGAAACAGTGCGATCGGGAATTTACACGTATGGAGAAACCGTTCACATTTTTGTGGAGCGGAAAAATTACAAAGGAGTTTTTCTTCCCGGTTACAAAGAATGGAAAAGCGATTACAATCCGAAGCCAACAGGTTTGAAATTCATCGATCACATGGTAGGTAACGTGGGCTGGGGCGAAATGAATACGTGGGTGAAATGGTACGAAGAGAAAATGGGCTTTGTGAATTTTCTTTCTTTCGACGACAAACAGATCACCACAGAATATTCGGCGCTCATGTCGAAAGTGATGTCGAATGGAAACGGAAGAATTAAATTTCCGATCAACGAACCGGCGAAAGGAAAAAAGAAATCGCAGATCGAAGAATACATCGATTTCTACGAAGGGCCCGGGGTGCAGCACATCGCGATCGCAACGGATGATATTATTAAAACCGTAACTGAACTTCGCGCGCGCGGACTGGAATTTTTATCGGCACCGCCTCATTCCTATTATGAAGAAGTTCCGAAACGCCTGGGGAAACACATGGAAATGATGCATGAAGATATTTCTGTTCTCGAGAAACTTGCAATTCTTGTTGATGCCGATGAAGAAGGATATTTGTTGCAGATCTTCACGAAACCGGTAGAAGACCGACCGACATTATTTTTCGAGATCATTCAGCGGATGGGCGCACGCGGATTCGGCGCAGGAAATTTCAAAGCACTTTTCGAATCCATAGAAAGAGAACAGGCGAAGAGAGGAACGCTTTGAAATTCCCAAAATCAAACATCAAATTCCAGATCCCAAACTCAATATTGAAGTTTGGGATTTGTTTTTTGTCATTTGGGATTTTTCTTTCGTATTTTCACAGGGAATGAAACTCTACAGCAATAAAAAAGCGCTTTACATTTCCATTGCGCTCATTCTTCTTCTTGCAGTTTTCCTGCTCTGGTGGAGATTTTCGGCGAAGAAAAATATGCACGCCGATATCACTTCTTCCAATGGAAGTCATTACGCGCTCGATCTTCCAACCGGTTTTGAACCCGCCGATTTTGTGGATTATGATTCGATGAAATATCAACCCTCGCTCGAATATGAAAATAAGGCGCGCGATCTGCACGTGATGGTCATTGACGAATCGAAAGCGAAGATCATTTCGTTCGGACTCGATTACGATCTCGACACGTACATGAAAATTGCTTCGCGCCAGCTCGACAGCGCGGGACTGTACGTGAACAAACCGATGAACGTGAATAATTTCAAAGCGCTGCAAACAGAGATCAAAGGAAAAGTGAAAGGGAAAATAAATGTGTATCGCCTCACGTGTCTTGAAACTCCGAAATTCTTTTACCAGTTATTATTGTGGACTTCCGATGAAAAATATGAGAGCAATAAAAATGATATGGAAAAGATTGTAGGTTCATTCAAAGAAGTGGATAAATAAACCGGGAAGGAATGCGGAAGGTGCGGATCTTCGAAAGTCGCACTGCAGAAACATTCTAAAAATCTTTTTTCTTCCATCCGCAAGTCCGCATTTTCAGCATTCCGTTCCCCCTTACAATAAGTACCTTTACCTTACGTTAAAATATTTCTCCCTCAAACACACTTAGCAATGGACAAAATAAAAATTCTCTGGGCCGATGATGAAATTGATCTGCTTAAGCCGCACGTTTTATTTCTGAAAGAAAAAGGATATGAAGTGGATACGGCTACCAGCGGGAATGATGCGCTTGAACTCATTGGTAAAAATGATTTTGATATTGTATTTCTCGATGAGAATATGCCGGGACTTTCCGGGCTTGAAACATTAACGAGAATCAAAAATCAAAAAAGTACTTTGCCGGTAGTGATGATCACAAAGAGCGAAGAAGAAAATTTAATGGAAGATGCGATTGGTTCCAAGATCGCCGATTATCTGATCAAGCCGGTGAATCCGAACCAGATTTTGCTTTCGCTCAAGAAAATTCTTGACAATAAAAAACTCGTCAGCCAGAAAACTACCACCGGTTACCAGCAGGAATTCCGCAATATAGGAATGACGCTGAGTGATCGCCTCGGTTGGAAAGAGTGGGCCGATGTTTATCGCAAACTTATTTACTGGGAGCTCGAGCTGGAAAAAACCCAGGATGAAAGCATGCACGAAATTCTTACGATGCAGAAGAACGAAGCGAATGTGGCTTTCGGAAAATTCATCGAGAACAATTACATCAACTGGCTGAACGGAAAAGATAAAAACCCGCCTACACAATCGCACACACTTTTCAAAAATAAGATCGCGCCGCTCATTGAGAAAGAAGGGACATTATTTTTTGTGCTCATCGATAATCTCCGTTTCGACCAATGGAAAATTCTCGAACCGATCCTTGACCAGTATTTCAAAGTGGAGACGGAAGAAATGTTCTACAGCATTCTTCCTACGGCCACGCAGTACGCACGCAACGCTTTGTTCGCGGGATTGCTTCCTTCTGAAATTGAAAAACGGTTTCCGAGTTTGTGGAAGAACGATGACGATGAAGGCGGAAAAAATATGCACGAGGAAGAATTTCTTGCTGCACAATTGAAACGCATTGGCAAGGATGTGAAATTTTCCTACAACAAGATCACGAATCATGCAGCCGGAAAAAAATTGTCGGAGAATATCTCCAATCTCATGCAGAATAAACTGAACGTGATCGTTTACAATTTTGTGGACATGCTCTCGCACGCACGCACGGAGATGGAGGTGATACGCGAGCTCGCGAGCGACGATGCGGCGTATCGTTCACTTACACATTCCTGGTTCGAACATTCGCCGCTCATGGAGATCATCAAACAGGTGGCCGAGAAAAAATGCAGGATGGTCATTGCCACTGATCACGGAACAATAAAAGTTACGGAGCCGACAAAAGTAGTTGGCGATAAAAATGTGAATACGAATCTCCGTTACAAACAGGGAAAATCGCTCGACTATGTGAAGAAAGATGTTTTTGAAGTGAGGAATCCCGCTGATGTTTTTCTGCCGAGGAATAATGTGAGCAGCGCGTATATTTTTGCGAAGCAGGATATGTTCTTCGCTTACCCGAATAATTATAATCACTACGTCACGTATTACCGCAACACGTTCCAGCATGGAGGAATTTCGCTGGAGGAAATGGTGATTCCGTTCGTGGTGCTTAGCCCGAAATAATTTGTTAATGAGTAAATGTGCTGATGTGCAAATGAAAAAAACAGGATTACTTCTGATTTTATTATTTTTTCTTTCCGGCTGCGATCCCGTCTATCGCGTCGGTTTTGCGGTGGCGAATGAAAGCGGTAAAACAATTTATGTGGTGAGTAAACAAGAGGATGATTCCGTACAGAAAATATTTTCCATTCACCCCGGCGACCACGATACAATTTATGTGCGCGATGGAATTGGTTATTCGAAACCGGTGTTCGAGGCTTTTAAAAATGACGTAAGAAAAGGAATGAAATTTTTTCCCGATTCGGTTTTCTGTGACACTTGTGATTTTTCTCCCGCGGGCGAATGGAAATATTCGGAAAAGAACCGCTGTAACGGAAGTGCGGTACTTGTTGTAAAAAATTCTGATCTGAAATAATCCCTGTGGAATTCATCCTTGAACATATAGGTCAGCTTCCGGTAGTTGCGAAAAAATTTCTGAAAGAAAACTTTCAGAAAAAAATTTTCGCCTTCCACGGCGAACTCGGCGCAGGAAAAACAACGTTCATCAAAGCAGTGTGCGAACAACTCGGAGTGAAAGATGTGATGTCGAGCCCGAGTTTTTCCATTGTGAATGAATACCGCGATAAAAAAAATATTCCTGTTTATCACATCGATCTTTACCGGATAAAATCAATTGACGAAGCAATGAATGCCGGCGTGGAAGAATATTTATACAGCGGAAATTATTGTTTCATCGAATGGCCGGAGAAAGCAGAAGAGATTTTGCCTTCGGAAACCGTTCATGTTTATATGACGAGTGATGGAGGGGTGAGAAAGTTGACAGTAGGCAGTAAGGAGTAAGCAGAAGGACAAAATTTAAACAGCATCTAAATCGTCTGCCTTACTTCCGCTTCTTTATGCACGAACACCCAGTTCCATCCGAGTCCTGCAGAAATGCGGATCTCATTCAGGTTTCTTGATGGCGCCATGTCGGGACGATAATTTCCAATGAGATATTGCGCTTCAATGAAAAAATGAAAAACATGTGCCCCGAAAAAATTTATTCCTGCGTGCGGGCCCCACACAGGCGTGATCTGCATATTCGTTGGAATTACAGTGGCAAGTGAATCGCCCGACAATTTGTAATTGATAGGATTCGTTTGAACAAAAGAAAGTCCGCAACGAAGGCCGATGAACGGATCGATGGCAAATTCTTTTTTGATCAGGTGCCATGAAAACCCGATCTGCGAAGAATGATTCGAGATCAATCCTCCGGGATTTTTGTCCTTCACGAGAAAATAATATCCGTCGCCGCGCATGGAAAAACGCTGATCGAAATAATATTCCAGCGTACCGTGGAGATAAATATTTGTTTTCTGATTCGAATAAGCCACAGAATTATTTCCTGATGTAGCGCCCACTTTGAAAGCCGGAGTAACCGTGAGTTGTGCACGGAGTAATCCTGCAAGCGAGGTCATCGTAGCAGTATTATCACCTGAAGACGACTGTTGTTGATTCTGATCCTGTCCGGAAAGAGGAGCGAAAGGAAAAAGAAAAAACGGGAGAAGAATTATTTTACGCATAAATCAGGAATTAGAATGGGTTGGGTTTATTCTGATCTTCCATTTCAGGAGATTCATGTTTTTCCTTGATCGCTTTTTTCCAGAGATCACCAACACGGTAATTCATACTCACGCTGAAAAGCAAATGGCCATTGAGTGTACCTCCTGTTGGTTCTGTATCCAAATAAAGATAATCCTGCTGATGTGCGACATCATTCCGCAACTCCACAGAAACTTCCCTGCCAAGATGATTCATGAACAAAGCGCTTGCAGAAAGATCGATGCGATCTGTTACAGGAAAATGACAACCCATTCCGGCGGTGATAGCAGCACTCCATCGCGTAGCAGAACTTCCGCTCGGATAGATCACTGCAAGATTACTTTCGAAACTGGTGTAATCGAAACAATGTCCCGCCATGAAATACGGTTGAAGTTTGTGCAGTTGGTTGTCTTTGTAATAAAACGGAGGATAAAACATGACCGCCCAACCAATGTGATAATCGGTGCGCTTGCCGAGTCCGCCGAGATCCGACTGAATATAATCGGCAAACCATTCGCTGTTCAGCAATCTGAAAAAACGAAGATGGAATTGCCCGCCGAAACCTGTTCCTGTTCCGGAAGCAACATTGTTTTTATTCGTCGTGGAATTCAGAGTAGAATTGAAAAAGCTTGCGGTGGAGCGTACGCCGAATCCGAATTGTCCGCCAGGCCCATTGTGGAAGCCGGTGGTCTGCGCGTTTGCCATAACTGAAGTAGAGAGCAGTACGGCGATCAGAAATTTTCGCATAGGGTTTGATTAAGGATGGACTAAAATAAGAAAAACATTCATATAGAAGACGTACTGTTCTGTGCTCGTTGCTTCTTGGTAATTTTGTTTTACGGAGATGAAAAAAGAAGAACAGAAAAAGATCACAGATCCGCAGCAGGCGCTGGTGAGAGCAGAAGCGTGGTGTGCTTACCAGGAACGCTGCCAGCAGGAAGTGCGCGATAAATTATTTCAATGGGGACTTTATCCCGGCGCAGTTGAAAATATTATTTCCGAACTCATCTTGAAAAATTTTATCAATGAAGAACGGTTCGCTATTGCTTATGCAGGCGGAAAGTTCAGGATAAAAAAATGGGGGAGAATAAAAATACGTGTGGAATTAAAACGCAGGAAGCTTTCTGATTATTGCATTTCAAAAGCGATGAAGGAGATCGATGAAAAAGATTATCGGAAAACACTCGGGCAGATCGCGGAAAAAAAAATGAAGGAAGTAAAAGAAAAAAATGAGCTGAAGAAAAAATATAAAGTGATGAGTTACCTTATTTCAAGAGGATTTGAGAGTGAACTTGTAAGGGAAATTGTCATTGGCCACTAGTCATTGGTTACTGGTTTTTCAATTCACCCCAATGACAATTGACAATTGACATTTTATTTTCCCCAGTATTTTCCATTGCGGAATTGTCCTTTGTAAACTGTTCCGTCAGGATAAGTGAGCACGCCTTCTCCATTGAATTCACCGGCATAGATGGTTCCATCTGCATAGGTCAATGTTCCAACGCCATTGTGATAATCGTTTTTGAATTCTCCTACATATTTACTGCTGTCCGCCCAAATGTAGGTTCCCTGCCCATCGCGCATTCCATTTTTCCATTCTCCGGTATAAATGTCACCACCGGTAAAATAAAAAGTTCCCTGCCCGTTAATAGTGTCATTTTTGAATTCACCCACATAACGATTACTGTCGCAATAAAATATTGTTCCTTTTCCTTCTCGCAACCCTTTCACAAAATCACCTACATATTTATTTGGCGTATCCATATCTCCAACTGAATCCGGAAATAATAAAGTACCGTATCCATTGGGTTTTCTATGTTTCATTTCACCGGTATATTTTCCGCCATTCTCATAAGTGTACGCAGATTGCGCAGCACAATTTATGCTGAACAGAAATAGCTGGAATGCCAATCCGGAGAAAAAAATTTTCATTTTGGATTTTTCATTTTAGAGTTTGGGATTTAATGGGGAGGATTACGGATATAAACTGATTTACAGATTTAATTTTGGGATTTGGAATTTTGGGATTTGGAATTTCATTTGAGATAGCCGGCTTTTTTCATCACTTCGATCGCCTGCTGAACTGATTGTGCAGAATCGTAAAGCACTAATCGCCGCTTCCATAATTTTCCATTCTCACCGCTGTAATTGATCACGAAGAAATCGAACCCGATCGGTTTGTGCTGAAAATTCACACCTACGATATCTTCGCGCAGGATCACGCTCGTGCTGGTGTACCCGATCATGCGCAGCGCGGAGCCAATAAGAAGAGCCATCAGTATGGAAAGGGTGAGTGTAACCATGTAATAATGCGTGACGAGTGTCATGACAATAAAAAAAGAAAGTACCAGGAACGCGGCGGCCTGTAGTATGATCACCACGCGATCCGGTTTGTTTTTTACTTCGGGAAAATTCGGAGGCAGATCTCTTTTCCCAATGTAAAGTTTGTCGTCAAGCACGTGGCAATATTGTGCGTCAGATAAAATAAAATGCGGATGCTTCGGTTCATTCATACCGCAAAAGTAGTCATGAGTTTGGAGAGTGGAGAGGAAATTTTTTACTGTCCCGCATGCACCCGATGCAATCGCATTCGGCGGGCAGGCTGCTTACTGCAACTGTTCCCCCAGTTCCCAACTCAGCAGCGGAAGATTGCACACTTTGCACAGATCACATTTCGACCAGGAGATCCAGTGATCGCGTTCGTTGTATGGAAATTTATTGATGGTGTTTCTCATTTTCAGTTTTTGCCTTAGCGCGAGTTTCGACATCATCGGGTGTTTCAGAAAATAATTTAGCGCACGGAACGGATCTTTGCGCAAACTTCCTTTCGTGGTCGGGTAGCGCGTGATCAGGCGCACGCACACGATGTCGAGATTCTGTTCGAGCGTCAGTTCTTCATAAACATAAACATCCAGCCCGTAACCGATCGTGAGTACATCGCCGCCCCATTCATTTTCTATTGCGAATTTCAGCAAATGAGATCTTGTCGTGATCAGCAATTTGTGCCCTTCAGCCGGAACACCGGAACGGACAACATGGAATTTCCCCTCTGAAAAATGAATATTGAAATACGGATCTTTTTCAAGATCGAGCAGGCGAAGTGAAAAATGTACAGAATCAAGAACAGTTGCGTCGTACAATTTCCGGTTATCATCGAGACTCTTTTCTAATTTTTCACGGATCAGCGTTGCCGTGTTCTCAGAACAAAAAACTTTTTTCTCCGCCGTTTTTATTTCTTCAGCTAATTCCTCTTCCACGAGTTCATTAATTTTTTTCGTTGCAAATTTTTCATGCCAGGGAGAAATTCTGTGCAGCCCTTGTTCATCGTAAAAATCGCCGGGATTGATCACGTCGAACTGAATGTGATGATCGCGCTGGAGATGTTCGGTGTAATAATTTTCAAATTCTTCTCTCGGAAATTTCACTTCATTGATCCAGCGCTTGTCTTCTTGCAGCAAAGCAAATCCCGGTCCGAATGGAATGGCACGCGCGGGCTGCAGGTAGTGAACGATCTTCGCGAAGTTGTGGGCAAAATATTGTTCGCGGATCAATCCCGTTTCATGATCATTCTTCGTTTTGTAATGAACCGTATTCGGAAAATATCCGGCACCGCTCCATCCTGAAAAAAGATAATCGATCTTCGGCCAGTGTTTTTTTATTTCTTTCAGGAACATTTCCACTACGTTCTGGTGATGCGAATTCAAAGCGTCATTCAGGTTCACGATCACGGTATCGCCCGTTTGCACCACGATCACGCTTTCCAATGCAAAACCGATGTAAGTGACCGTTGTGGTTGGAGAAATGCGGTAATTTTTAAAACTCACCGCTTCCGTTACATCGTGAAATCCGTTCGACGCAAAAAAATCTTTTGCTCCTCTTCTCCATTGATAAGGGAAAAAAACTTTCGCCTGCGGATCAAGTTCAAGTAAAGATTTTTGCTGGAGATGATCTTCGTGTCCGTGCGAGTAGAGAATATTTTTCGCACGAACGAGATGATCTGTTTTCATGGGACCCGGAAATAAAAACCACTGATCCATATAAACACTTCCCGTGAACCAGGGATCGAAGATGAGCGAGGTGTCGCCGGTGTCAATGAAAAGGCAGGAGTGGCAGATGTATTCGATTCGCATGGTTCGCAGCCCAGGTGTTTGAAATTATTTTTTTCCGTAGATGCCGAATGTAAAATCAGGCGTTTGCCCCTGCGAAAGAAATTCATCTTCCGCATTGAAAAGTTTTTGCAGGATGGCCATTGATTCTTCCGTTTCATTATGAAAATGATGGCCAATGTCCTTCAGCAACGGGTGGAGAATATTTCCGCCGAACGTTTTTTCTTCAATCACTGAAAAATTATTCCGCATCACCGCAGGCAGTTCTTCCGAGTGAACCGACTCCGACGGATCATTGAGAAACATTCGCAGCAATCCCGGCCGGAAAACTTTACGCTTTATCTTTTTTTCATGGAATCGAACGCGGAAAGATCCCGGAATTTCACCGAGCAATTCATTGATGCGCTTCAGTTGTTCTTTTTTCCATTGATTCCTGTTCGGCCCTGTGTATTCGTGCAGGATGAGAATTCCATTCGCTTTCAGCGAACGATTTATTTTTTCCGCGATCTTCTCCGGATGTGCAAGGTGATGAAAGCTGGAGTGAAAAAGCACGGCATCAAATTTTTCTTCACCGAAATTAAATTGTGCTGCGTCTGCTTTGAAAAATTCGAGGTTATTCAATCCGAGTCCGGGAATTTTAGAAGAAGCATGATTCACGATCTTCTGCGAAACATCGAAACCTTCCACGAGCGAAAAACAGGAATGTTTCGCAAAATTTATTTCCGGTGTTCCGCCTCCGCAACCCACCGAGATCATTCGCAGATTTTTTTTCCCCTCGAAATATTTTTCACAAACATATTCCTGGTAATTCATTTCTTCATTTCCGCAGATCATTTTATTCCATCTCCTCCGCACAGCTGGAATCGTCCACCAGTCCACGGAACCGCGATCGATGCAGGAAAAATTCTGCAGCACGCGCTCTTCCGCACTCGGATGCAGCTGCGCGAATGTGCGCTTCCACCCGCGACGGCGGAGTTCGAACCAGAGATCAATAAAATCACCTTGAGAAACGAGGGTTAAAGACATTACCGCAGTGTTTTGCCGGATAAAGAACGGGAATGAAAGGGGGTTATTGTGCAACGACAATTAAGTTTTTTGTTGGCAGTTGTAGTCTGCTGTCAGCAATCAGCGGCTTAGATTAACATTGATGATCTTTCTCGCGCTGCCTGAGGGAATTTTTTATCATTTTCGCCAGAACATTTACATCGACGTCCCCCAATTTTTGAATGTAAAGACAACCGCCACCCAATTTATGTTTTCCTAATTTCGAAAGTAACTCGTCCCGTTTTTCGAAAATGGAACCGAGATATAAAACAATTGCATTCGCTCTCGATGCAATTCCTGTCAGTGGCGCATCACCTTCGCGACCGCTTTCATATTTGTAATGATAAGTTCCAAAACCGACAATACTTGTTCCCCACATTTTAGGTTCGAGTTTTGTGTTTTTGGCGATGAGTTCAATGAGTGCCGAACAATCAGAGCGTCTTTTCACATCTTTTATTTTTTGCCATGACATTATTTATTTCTTTTTGTAAACAGAAAGAAAATACATCGGATTGCTTTTCGTTTCATACGCATCGGGATATTTATCGCCAGCGAGATTGTAGCAAACCGTCAACACATTATTTTCAACTTTATAAATTGCTGCAAAATGTTTTCCGGAATTCACGCCGTCTTTTCCGTAAACGTCCATTTTATTGTCGGTGTATTTTACAATTCCTTTGTCGACACTTTCCGCGGTGAAAACATAATTGCTGTCGGTGAGCACGAGCACTTCAATTTTAAAAGTGGAATGGGGAAGTTCTGCTCCACCCATTTCTTGTTTAGTTGGAATCCAGGTTCCGTTTAAAGTGTACGATTGTTTTGAGGAATTGCAACTGAGAGCGAATATGATTAGCAGGGAGAGGAAGATAAGGTGGCGCATTTGAGTTTTTGGTTTTAAGATGGAAGTTAAGTTACAAAAACAATTGTTTGCAATTTTCAAGAGGAAAGCACTCTAATTTGAAGCACAAATTTCACCGCTTGTAAGTTTTTCTCTTGCCTGGTTTCCCATAATTAAGAACGTCGTAATAAATGATGGTCAAATTTTTATTACTCACTTTATCCAACTGAATATCTGCTGCTTCAGGAAGATCGTTTGGCAATTCAAAATATTCCCGAGTTCGCTTTATTACGTTGAATAAAGTCAAATTCTTTTTTTCCAAGTTGTAGGAAAGTAAAAACAAAGTGTCTTTGAAAGTGAGCGAACTGCAATACAAGGAATCTTTTCCTAAAATATTTTCGCCGGTTTTTTTGTCAAAAATTTCAAAGTCGCTCGGATTTCCATTTCCATTGTCGTGAATGATTGTAAAAAAATCTGCGTGGTCTTCACCCAATGTACCTAGAGAATAATACGAACCGCTATAATTTTTTGCTTTATCCAACAGATGAACGCTGTTTCCATTTTTTAGAAATAAATACCGACTACTATCGTCAGCTGCGTAACTTAATTCGTAGCCTCCTTTAATTCGAGTTGGGCCAACTTGATCTTTATAATAATAAGGAGAGTCGAGCGTGTTTATTATTTTCAGATGATGATATAAAGAATCGGGATTAATTTCAGTGCTGTTGCGTTTGGTTTGTGCCGTGTCTTTTACGCTGTCAATATTTTTTACCTGCGCGTTTTGTTGAAACGTGTCGTTTGAATTGCAGGAAATAAAAAAAATGAAGATGAAAAATATTATTGTACGCGTTTGTTTTTCTTTCGTTTCCGAAACCAAGTTACAAAAACATTTCTGTTTCCGATTTGAATTGTCATCCTGAGTGTCCAGACAAAATGCGATTTCTATTTGCGAAAGAAAATTTTCTTTTTGTCTGGATGTATCGAATGATGCGTGAGGGATAGCAGCGGTACCCTACAGCATCACGAAAAAATTATTTTCACAAAAAACTTGGCGAGGAGTACAAGCGGATAGCCCGACCCGTAGGGGCACGCCCAAAGAAAAATTGCCACAAAAGCACAAATACACGAAGAAGGCACAAAGAAAAAAGAAATGTAGAATATCGAACTAAAAAAATGTTCAATGTCAAACTAACAATTTACAATGAACAATTAAAAATAATCTTCAAATTTTCAAATCTTCGAATATATAATCATTTGTTACCTTCGCACAATGATAACCACCGAACAAATAAAAGCACTAGTTGATCGCAAGGACGCGTTAAGGAGGCATCTTTGACATCGATGGCAAACTGAAAAAAATTTCTGAAGAAGAATCTGTTTCCGAGGCAGCAGGATTCTGGGACGATCCGAAAAAAGCAGAAGCGCTGCTGAAAGAAATCAAGAAGAAAAAAAACTGGACGGAATCATTTGCATCGCTCGAGTCGAGTGTTGACGATCTTGGCGTGATGTATGATTTTTTTAAAGCGAATGAAGCTTCTGAAGCCGACGTCGATCAGCAATACGCGCTTACGGTAAAAAAAGTGGAGGACCTCGAATTCCGCAATATGCTCAGCGGAAAAGAAGACCATTTAAATGCTGCCCTCACTATCAATTCGGGAGCAGGCGGAACAGAAAGTTGCGACTGGGCGAGCATGCTCATGCGCATGTACATCATGTGGGGAGAGAAAAACGGTTTCAAAGTAAAAGAAGCCGATCTGCAACAGGGAGAAACAGCCGGAATAAAATCATGCACGCTCGAGATAGAAGGCGATAATGCTTTCGGTTATCTCAAAGGAGAAAACGGAGTTCATCGTCTCGTGAGAATTTCTCCGTTCGATTCCAATGCGCGCCGTCACACTTCTTTTGCTTCTGTGTATGTGTATCCACTCATCGACGATACCGTTCAGATCGAAATAAATCCATCGGATTGCGAATGGGAAACATTCCGTTCAGGCGGAGCAGGCGGGCAGAACGTGAACAAAGTGGAGACAGCAGTTCGTCTTTATCACAAACCAACCGGCATTGTTATCAAGAACCAGGAATCGCGTTCACAGATGACGAATCGTGAAAATGCAATGCGTCTTTTGAAATCACAATTGTACCAGATCGAAATGCAGAAGAGAATGGAAACAGTTCAATCCATTCGCGGGAATATGAAAAAAATAGAATGGGGATCACAGATCAGGAATTATGTACTGCATCCTTACAAGCTGGTAAAAGATCTGCGCACGGATCATGAAACTTCGGATGCGCAGGGTGTTCTCGATGGCGATCTCCAGGAATTTATCAAAACCTATCTCATGGAATATGGGGCGAGTTGGAATTTGGGTTAGTACGAAATACGAAACACAACTAAAAGTTACGAAATACAGATGAATACGAAATTGATTTTCTTCCCGATACTTTTTCCCGAACGCGTTCGGGATTTCGCATTCCGTAACTTTTAGTTGTGTTTCGTACTAAAGCATTTTGAAATGAAGATCCTAAATCAAAAAATCGAGAGACATCTTAGAATGAAAAGAGGGACTAAAAAGCGAGAGGTTGTCACACAGAGCGGGCAAGAGGGAAGGAATGTGCGTGTCGAAGTGTGGCATAAAAAAACCTGCAGCAAAAGTTGCGAAGTGATAACTGTGCTGAAGAAGAAAAAGATCGAACCGGAAGTTTTTCTCTATTCTGAAACTCCGCCGACGGAAAAACAATTGCGTGATGTGCTGAAGAAACTCGGGATGAAAGCAGAAGAACTCATCCGAAAAAAAGAAAAGATCTATCACGAGAAATTCGAAGGGAAAAAAATGACAGAGGAGAAATGGATAAAAGCAATGCTGAAATATCCGATCCTCATTGAACGGCCAATTATTATTAAGGGAAATAAAGCTATTATTGGAAGGCCAACGGAACTGATTTTGGAATTGATAAAGTGATTAATTTTATAAAAAATTAAACTATGCTTATTAAGTCGGTTAAAATGTCTGGGTATCGTACCATCAAGAAACTTGATGTTAATTTTGAACCTGGATTGAATATTATTATTGGAGATAATGGAAGTGGGAAAACCAATTTTCTAAATTTTCTTCATTCAACCTTGAATTTATCTTTTACTAAAACCTATTCAAAATTTTCTGCCGAGATTGAATTTGATAACGAATTTACCCTCAAAGCAATTAATAACCCTTCAACTGAAACGGAATTAATCAATGACGAGAAGGGTAATGTAAGATTTGAAGTTGAAGATTTGGCTTCAGGAACTTCGAGAGAAATTTTCAAATATTCCGATTTAGATAAAATACTTGACAAGAAAAAATCTAAAACATATTTTCGAAATAAAACCCATCACGGGTATCCTAAAATCGTACTATTCCTGAGCGAATCCTTTTCCGGCTCAGTAGAATTCAATCCCAGCGAACCTCAGTTTTTACAAGTAATGAAGTTGTTTGATGAAAACACTAGTGGTGCTTATCGCTTATTTTCTTCGTTATATCTTGAGTTTGCTCTTGCCAGTTGTGATATTCAAAATATTAAGCAATCTTGGAAGGAGATCTTAGATTATACCTCGCAGTATTTTTTAAGCTATTTAGGTAAATGTAGTGCGATTGAAAAGGTAAGAGTTGCCGAATCATTTAACATTGAATTAGTTGATAGCAGATTAACTGTAAATAATTTATTTTTTGAATTTTATACAAATGACCGGTGGAATAATTATCGAGAATTATCTGATGGAACAAAGCGAGTTATAACAGTTTTATTTGATTTAATTGATCTCAAAAAATATTTGGAAGAGAAAACGAAGATTGATCTTGGTTCAAAAAATCAAGATAGGATTGTGATGATAGAAGAACCTGAGTTGGGAATTCATCCTAATCAGCTTTACAAATTAATGCAAATCATTAAAGAAGAATCACAAAATAAACAAATCATACTTACTTCACACTCTCCTGTGGTGTTGGACGTATTGGAGCGCGAAGAACTTGGAAAAATAATTCTATGTTCATACGATGGTAAGAACGGAACCCAATTACGACATCTTAATGAAAAAGAAAATAAAAAGGCACTCGGCTATTTGGATAAGGTCGGTTACTTAAGCTTGTATTGGACTCACTCAGATTTAGAGAAAATTTAGATTAGTCGCTATGAGAGTAGGCCTTATTGGAGAAAATCCAAATGATACGAATTCATTTTCAAATCTCTTTTCAAGAATTTATTCTGGAAAATTTGATTTTTTTCCGCTAATAAGAAATCGGACAGGTGGTCAATTGGATGATATAAAGGAAGGTTCGAAAACAGTGGATCAACTTCAATTTGAGTACGAATTCGAAAAACCTGATTTTGTTGTTTTGATTAGAGATTCGGATGCTTTGGAAACAGAGCATAAAAAAATCAGCGATTGTCTAACAAAAATGTATTCACTTGGTAATGCTGTTACACAAAATGCGGTATTTCTTTTGTGCATTTTCGAAATGGAAACATTGTTGCTTGCCGATTTGGAGCCAATCAACAAAAAATTTGGAATTAATTTGGTATATCCTAATTCAAATCTAGATCCTATCGATCCGATGCACAAGTCTGATCCAAAAGGATTTCTTAAATCACTTTGTGGTTATCAGCAAAGCGATTGCCCAGATTTATTTAAAACAATTGACTTTAATAAAATTAAGAGTGTACGCTTCTTTTCTGAATTCGTAGCTCTTTTCGAAAAACGAATAAAATAAATAATCACAATGGAATTTAGAATCGAAAAAGACACCATGGGCGAAGTGAAAGTTCCCGCCGATAAATACTGGGGAGCACAAACCGAACGCTCGAGAAATAATTTCAAGATTGGCCCCGAAGCCAGCATGCCGAAAGAAATTATTCATGCATTCGCTTACCTGAAAAAAGCCGCGGCGCATGCGAATGTAGAACTTGGTGTTCTCGAAAAATCAAAATGCGATCTCATTTCGCAGGTGTGCGATGAAATTCTTGCACACAAACTCGATGATCAATTCCCATTGGTGATCTGGCAAACCGGATCGGGAACGCAGAGCAATATGAATGCGAATGAAGTGATCGCCTATCGCGCACACGTACTCTCGGGAGGAAAACTTACTGACGAGAAAAAAATTCTCAATCCGAATGATGATGTGAACAAATCGCAATCGTCGAACGATACTTATCCTACGGCGATGCACATTGCCGCTTACAAGCTCGCAAGTGAAGTAACGATTCCGGGAATGGAAAAACTCCGCGATGCACTTGCGAAAAAAGCAGCAGGATGGAACAGCGTGGTGAAAACAGGAAGAACACATTTCATGGATGCAACGCCACTCACGCTCGGCCAGGAATTTTCCGGTTACGCGCAGCAGATCACCAACAGTATCCGCGCAATAAAAAATGCATTGGAAATGGTGCGCGAACTTGCACTCGGTGGAACTGCAGTGGGAACAGGATTGAATACTCCGAAAGGTTACGATGTACTCGTCGCAAAAAAAATTGCGGAGTTCACCGGGCATCCGTTCATTACTGCGCCGAATAAATTTGAAGCGCTTGCTGCACACGATGCGATGGTTGAACTTTCTTCCGCGCTCAAACGTTCCGCAGTTGCATTGATGAAAATCGCCAATGATATCCGCATGCTCAGTTCGGGCCCGCGTTCCGGCATCGGCGAAATAATTATTCCCGATAATGAGCCCGGTTCTTCCATCATGCCGGGAAAAGTAAATCCAACGCAACCGGAAGCGCTCACGATGGTGTGCGCGCAGGTGATGGGAAATGATGTGGCAGTTTCCATTGGAGGAAGCAATGGGCATTTTGAACTGAATGTTTTCAAACCGCTGATCGCTGCGAATGTTCTGCAGAGTGCGCGCCTGCTCGGTGATGCGTGCGTGTCGTTCACTGAAAAATGTGCGCAGGGAATTGAGCCGAATCTTCCCATCATTAAAATGCACATGGAAAATTCACTGATGCTCGTGACTGCGCTGAACACGCACATCGGTTATTACAAATCGGCGGAGATCGCAAAGAAAGCGCACAAAGAAGGAAAAACACTGAAGCAAACTGCGGTTGAACTTGGGTACGTTACCCCGGAACAATTCGATCAATGGGTAAAACCGGAAGACATGGTGGGCTCAATGAAATAATTACAGAATTACAAATTACAGAATTACAAAAACGTAATTCGTAATTCTGTAATTGTGTTAAGTGGTTGTTCCGGGTTTATAACAGGTGATGCGATAATTTACCACCTTGATTATCTTTATATCAATATGCCCAGAATAACTCCCGTCATTTTATTTTTTATTTTTTCCACGATTCTCTTTCCGCGAAAAATTTTTGCGCAGGATACTTCAGGAGTGAAGACGGTGGTGAAAAAAAATTACAAGCAGGAATTCATTCTCAACAACAAGCGATACAAAGTGTGGGACAACTGGGTGAATTTCGGTGCAGGATATTCTTTTTACACCAATAACCCGAAGTTGCAATTTGTGATGGGCGCCGATTTCAATTTTCACATCAAGAGTATTTATTTGAACGGCGGCGGATTTCTTTCCGGCGATAATTATGGATTGTTCAACAATTATGAAATTCATCTCGGTTACATCCCGATCCGCCACCAGAATACAAAATTTCATTATGCGGTGATCGCATCGCCATCTTATTCGGTGCAGTATAAATATTTCGCGCCGGGACTTTATGAAAGTTCAGCAGTGAAGTCATTCGGTTTCTTCGGCGAATTCCAGTTCATAAAAAAAATAGAATATGCCGACGGAGTCGGACTGGCCGCATTTTTCGATTACACTCCGAAGAATTTTATCATTGGCCTGAGAATTGATGGATACCTTTCCGGCGCCTACAAAGGTTATGTGCCCGGAAAACAACCCAATAAAGGAAATTGAGATTTTTAATTTTTGATTTCACGTTGGGAAATCGGGAATGAAATTCAATAAACGGGAGGGTAATTCGTTATACTACTATGAAAAATAAATTCATTCTCCTTTTTTTATTCGCGATCGTTTTTACGCTGGCCGATTTTTCTTTCATTGACAATGATGCCGCACTGAGAAAACAGGCTGCCGACGATTACAAAAAAAATATTGCAGAAACACAATTCACTTCCACCGACCAGCTGCACTGGACAGGAAATATACAAGGATGTAAACCGGGAAGAGTTCCGGGCGAAGTTTACAGGAAATTGCTCATGCGCATAAATTATTTTCGCCGGCTTGCCGGAATTCACGACGACATCGTTCTTGATTCCAACTGGAATCATTACGCACAGGCCGCCGCGTTCATAATGTATGCGAACGACGAGCTCAATCATGATCCTGGACCGGGAATGAAATGTTACTCCGATGATGGAAAGATAGGCGCCAACACGAGCAACCTCTCAACGACTGTTGGAAAGGGAATCGAGATTCTTATTAACGATGAGATACAAGATGGCAGTACTTCAAACAATGACTGCGGTCACCGGAGATGGTTGCTGAATTCAGAAGCTGTGAAAATGGGAATAGGAATCACTGATGGCACTTATGCTACCAAGGTTTTTTCTGCTGACGATGGAAACGATCACGACACGGCAACGTACCGCGGAAAAGTTCCGGAATATTTTGCGTACCCTTTCAACGGATATGTTCCTTACGAAGTGGTTTTTCCCAAATGGAGTTTTTCTATGCCCGGCGGAGCAGATTTCAGATCAGCGGCGGTTGCTGTAACGGCCGGCGACGAACATGTGGCTTGTGTTATTGTCTGTCGTTCGACAGCAGCACAGTACGGCGATCCAACACTGGTTTGGAACATTAATAAATTGCGGGAAGATTTCGATTACAATTATTACGATATGCCAACGAAGAAAAAAGCTTTTTCAGATTTAGGATTGCTGGACAAAAAAATTACAGTGACCATCAGTAATGTGAAAGTGAACGGGAAATATAAAAGCTATTCTTATTCGTTTACGATCTTCGATCCGGAAAAATAAATGTGTAAATTATCGGATGTGTGAATATGAAAACAGGTATTGCGTGAGGGATAGCAGTGGAAAGCCCGAAGCGTGTTGGTAGTGCGTGGACGGACTTGGAACGGATAGCCCGGCCCGAAGGGACACGCCAAAAAATTAAATAGAAAATTCTCATCCGCACATTCCGTTCCCTCTACTTAAAAGAAAAGAAAAAGAAAACTACCGCTGCCCAGGTCATAGGAACTCCGTCGGCATGGCCTATCGTGGAATAACTTGCATCTTCCACAGTGCCGTCTGATTTTACATAACCGATAGTTGAATAAGATGAATTCTCCACTGTGCCATCATCCTTCACATAACCGACTGTAGAATAACTTGAATTTTCAATGGTGCCATCACTTTTGATATAACCGATGGTGGCATAGCTTGCATCTTCAATTGTTCCGTCGCTCTTGATGTAACCGACAGTTGCGTAAGAAGAATTCTCGATCGTTCCGTCTGACTTGACATAACCGGTTGTAGAATATCCGGAATTAGTAATGGTTTGTGCCGACAGGTTTGAAGCGGAACAAATGATCAGTGAAAGCACTGAAAGAAAAAGGAGTTTTGTTTTCATGGTCGATAGGATTTATACCAAATGTATAACAGTTGAGGTTAAAGACACAAACAAAAATGGTTAATTATCGGAGCGCCAAAGATGATTCAGATCAATATCCACATTCTGACTTTCGCATTTTCGCATGTCGTCCTGAGCGAAGTCGAAGGGCGCATTCCATTCCCGCTATACGAATTTATCGCCTTTCGCACTCTTCACATCATTCACAAAAGTCCGGATCTGCTGCTCATCCTGTTTTTTACAAATGAGAAGAATATTATCTGATTCCACTACAATATAATCGTCAAGCCCTTCTATCAAAACAAGTTTTTCCTTCGGAACATGCACAATGCAATTGTTAGAATCGTAAAGCATCACTTGTTTTCCAACGACGGCATTTCCTTTTTCATCCTGCTTGATGTGTGTGTACAATGATCCCCACG
This sequence comes from Bacteroidota bacterium, assembly GCA_016194975.1. Classification (NCBI taxonomy): domain Bacteria; kingdom Pseudomonadati; phylum Bacteroidota; species Bacteroidota bacterium. The sequence continues at coordinate 67,750 of JACQAM010000025.1, read as the reverse complement.
TTCCGAGATCAGACCAGCCGATGATGGAGGAACGTACGAAAACATTTTTTGCTTTTTCCATGATCGCGTAGTCGATGGAAATATTCTTGCAGCGGCCGTAAGCATCTTTCAGGAATGCATCTTCATTTTTTGAATTCCATTTTCCATCGCCTTCATTGAATATCTGTGCAGTTTCGGGTGCAAGTTTTTCAAATGCATTCATCATACTGCGGATGCTGCTCACAAAAATTCCTGCGTTCCAGAGAAAATCTCCGCTGCGAAGAAAAAATTCCGCCATGTCGTGATCCGGTTTTTCGGTGAACGTTTTCACTTTCTTGATGCGCTTGTCTTTTCCTGCCTCATCGGTTTCCACGAATTGAATGTAACCGTAACCGGTATCGGGCCGCGTAGGTTTTATACCGATCGTGATGAGGCAATCTTTTCCTCTAGAGACAGTCATGCAAGATTTGATCGCTTTCACATACGTATCTTCTTTCGTGATGAGATGATCGGAGGGAGCAATGACCATGATCGCATCAGGATTGATGCTGTTTATCTTCCACGTTGCATAAGCAATGCAGGTCGCCGTATTTTTTCTTGCCGGTTCACAGAGAATATTTTCTTCAGGGATCTGCGGCACTTGCTGCTTCACTAATTTTTTATAATGTTCATTGGTAACAACGAGAATATTTTTTGCAGGACAAATGCGCAATGAGCGTGAGAAGGTGGCCTGCAGCAATGTTTCTCCGGTGCCGAGCACGTCAATGAATTGTTTCGGGTGATTGGTGCGGCTCATAGGCCAGAAACGCGTTCCGACCCCACCAGCCATGATCACACAGTAACGATTGTTTTTCATTGGAGAAATTCCCGTATGAATGAATAATTCCGGATCAGGAAAGTTTTTCGAGCGCTTTTTCGAGACTCGCAATGATGGTATCCATCTCTTCGAGTTTGCATGTTCCTACTGAAAGACGATACCAGCTTGAATCGGGTGAAGAACCGAAAGCATAAAAAGGTACGACAGCAATTTTCGCTTCGTCAAGAATGTACTTGGTTACATCACGCGTGGTGACAAGAATTTTTCCATCTGCAGTTTTTTGCCCGTGAAGATGAAACCGGATGGTGAGATAGATCGCCGCTTCGGGTGCAATGGAATCCACACGGAATCCTTTTTGTTTCAATCGCTGAATTCCATTGTGAAAAGCAACGAGCCGCGCATTGATCTTCGTTTTCATTTCCGTGAGGAAAGAAGTGTATGCATCAAGATCGTTCAGAAATTTTGCCGTGGCAACCTGTTCCGCACGCGGCGCCCACGCTCCCACATGCGAGAGAATGGATTTCATATTATCAATAATAATTTTTGGCCCCATGGCCCAACCTACGCGCACGCCTGTAGCCGCCAGCGATTTTGAAATTCCATCTACGTAAATAGTGTAGTCGCGCATTTCCGGGCGAAGTGAAACCGGGTCATGATGTTTTGTTTCGCCATAAGTGAGGGCCCAGTAGATCTGGTCGTAAAGAAGATAAAGTGGTTTGCGGCCGGGCCCGCGGCGAATATTTTCTGCAATGATCAGGTCGCATATTTCGCCGAGATCTTTTTTTGAAAAAGTGGTGCCGGTAGGATTGAGCGGCGAACAAACTGCAACAAGCGCGACATCTTTCAGATGAGGTGCGAGTTCGGCAGCAGTGGGCATAAATTTATTTTCGGGCGAAGTTTCAACGAATACCTGATTCGAATAATCGCCGGTGCTCATGTGCGTGTAGTGGTTGTTATTCCACGACGGAACGGGAAATAAAACTTTTTCTCCGGGTTCCATGAGCGTCACATACACTGCGTAAATAACAGGGCGTGCACCACCGGCAATCAGAATTTCATCGGCAGAATATTTCAGTCCCTGTTTTTTCTCAATGAGATTTGAAACGGCTTTGCGAAGATCTGGCATTCCGTCGGCGGCAGGATAATTCGTTTCATCATTATTATAGGCATTGATGATCTCTTTTTTCAGCGCTGCAGGAATGGGGAATATTTTCGGATTGAAATCGCCGATGGTAAAATTGTAAACTGTTTCCCCGTTTTTGATCTTTTCATTGATCTCTGCAGCGAGTTTGATGATCTCGGAACCGATGAGCGTTTCAGCCATACGGCTTACTTTCAATGCTGGAGATGCCATAGTGGAAGAGGCCTTGTTCATACGTGAGAATGACGCCTTTTGTGTGTCGGGTAAAGGTACGAATTGATTGTTGAATGTCGATTGTGTTTCCCGCACGCAGGGATTATTGATTTAACCTTTCGGTGATAAATGAAATTTCAGAATTATATTTGAGCCATGCACCGGAAAATATTTTTCCTGTTTTTCATTTTTATTTTTTCAGTCATTTATGTGCAGGCGCAACGCGATCCGGGCGACACGCTCATCGTTAAGCGACCGGTGTGGGTGGGAATCTATGTTGGATTTCTCCAGTACACGCAAGCGACTCCGATGCTCATCAATCGCGCACCGAGACCTGATCTTCTTCCGCAAACTATTCGTTATGGTATTGGCGATGCGGTTCACGGAGGCGTTTTTCTTACGTATCCTTTTCTTCATAAAATGCAATGGGAGATCGGCGGGGGACTGAGTTCGTTTCACCGTTTCAATGAGATCGCAACCGTCACTTCTGTTTCATCCGGCAATCAACCTGTTGTTCTTGCTTATCACACGAGTGTTTATCACCAGTACCTCACCGTTGGCGAATTCCGTTCTTATTTTTCAGGTGAAGTGGTGATGCATGATAATTTTACGCTGCTGCTTGGTGCCGGTGGATGGGTGGCGGGGGGAAAACTCAACCAGACTTTATCAGGAATGGAAGCGAACCCCGGAACGATAGGGATAGAACTTTCAGTTAGTGCTTATTATTTTTTATTCCGTTCCAGTTATGTGCAGGTTCATATCAACCCGGGTTGGATGCGCAACGGATATTATATCAATGCAACCGTCGGACTCTCGGTGAAAGGAGAAAGAACCATGCGGCCACATCCGAAACATTATTACGTGCGCACGTACGAGCAGGATGAGTGATTTGAGAATGGAAGACGTTGAGAATGATTTAATCGTGAATTCTGCTATTCTTCCGTTTTCAAATTTTCCATTCTCATTTTCTTCTCCTCTGTTTCTCTTTGATGATGAGCGAAAGTTCTCTTCCCGTCTGTCCTTTCACCGAAGTATTTTCCTGTGCGCGGCGTATGAGGTAGGGGAGCACATCGCGCACAGGCCCGTACGGAACATATTTCGCGACGTTGAATTTGTCATTCGAAAGATTGAAAGAAATATGATCGCTCATGCCGAGCAATTGCGAGAAAAATATGTGCGGGTGGTTATGCGGAATATTTTTTTCCGTCATCATCTTCGCCAGCAGCATGGAACTTTTTTCATTGTGCGTTCCGGCGCAGAAACCGATGCGGTCAATGTGATCGAGACAGAACGCAACAGCAAGATCGTAATCGCGGTCAGTGTCTTCTTTCGTGTTTTGGATCGGTGATGGATAATTCATTTTTTTTGCGCGGGCTCTTTCTTTTTCCATGTAAGCGCCGCGGACAAGTTTCATTCCAAGAAAATAATTTCCTTTCTGCGCTTTTACGAATGAATCTTTCAGAAATTGCAAACGGTCTTTGCGGTAAAGTTGAGCGGTGTTATAGATAATGCATTTTTTCCGGTTGTATTTTTCCATCATCATATCGGAAAGCTGATCGATGGCATCCTGGATCCAACTGTCTTCCGCATCTATGAAAATGGGTTTGGAATATTTTTCAGAAGTGGCACAGATCGTTTCCACTCTTTCCACCACGCGTTTCCACGCTGCATCTTCTCCGGCCGATAATTTATTCCCCGCAGAAACTTTTTCCAGCAATCCGAATTGTGCGAGTCCCGTTACTTTGAAAACACAGAAGGGAATATGGGTGTCATTCTTTGCGCGTTCAATAGTGGCCACAATTTCCTTCGCACCGTCATCAAAATCTTTTTCCGATTCTTTTCCTTCTACCGAGTAATCGAGAATAGTGCCCACGTTGAATTGGCCCAGCGCATCCACCGTTCTTTTACATTCATCAATATTTTCACCTCCCACAAATTGTTTGAAGATCGTCGGCTTGATCATCCACCTGATCGGGAAATGAATCGCAAGTGCGAATTTCGTAAGGCCGCTTCCCACTTTTACCATGAACGGACTTCCGATGATGCGGAATAACCAGTATGATCTTTTCAGATCACGATCCGATTTGGATGAAAAAGCAATTTCAGTATTGTCGAAGGAGATCATGTAAAAAGCGGAAGCAAAGATAACAACCAGTTGTCAGTTGTCAGTTGCCGCTTTTCAGTTTTCAGTTGTCAGTTCAATGTCATGTACTCAACAGAAAACTGATAACAGAAAACTGCTTCGTTTTTCGCATCTTTGTTTACTATGAGCTCCCCGTTCGACACCATTACAACTCCGGGCTATTCCATTCACATCGGGGATTCTGCGCTCAACCAGCTCAACTCATTTCTGAAAAAAAATAAATTCTCTTCCATTTTCATTCTTGTTGATGAACACACCCTGCAGCATTGCCTTCCGGTGCTCATCGCAAATGTGAAACAACTCAGTGAAGCGGAAGTGATAGAACTCGAAAGCGGTGAAAAAAATAAAACACTCGACGTGTGTACGAATATGTGGCGCGCACTTGGCGAACTCCGCGCCAACAGAAAATCATTACTCATCAATCTCGGCGGTGGGGTGATCACTGACATAGGCGGATTCATTGCTGCAGCTTTCAAAAGAGGAATTTCATTCGTGAATGTCCCTACTACATTGCTCGCCATGATTGATGCATCTGCAGGTGGAAAAACAGGCGTTGATCTCGACGGACTCAAAAACGAGATTGGATTTTTTTATGATCCCCGCGAACTTTTTATTTTTCCAGGTTTCCTTCGCACACTTCCGAAAAGAGAAATGCTCGCCGGGTTTGCAGAAGCGCTCAAGCACGGACTCATTGCCGATAAAACGTATTGGGAATTTCTGAAGACTGCGAATCCCGGGGATGCTTCTCATTGGGAAGAACTCATTACGCGTTCCATCCGCATTAAACTCAGTTTTGTTGAACAGGATCCGCGCGAACAGGGCGCACGCAAGGCGCTCAACTTCGGCCACACCATTGGCCACGCCATTGAAAGTTATTTTCTCGAGCGCGCACAGACTTCCGTTCTGCATGGCGAAGCAGTTGCTATGGGAATGATCTGTGAAGCGTGGCTCTCGAAAGAATATTGCGGCATGAGCGACGAAGAACTGGAGGAGATCACAACCAACATTCTTCAACACTATGAAATGATTGATCTCGATGATGTGGCGAACAACCGCGTGATCGAACTGATGCGTCATGATAAAAAAAATGAAAAAGGGGAGATCAGTTTTTCATTGATAAAAAATATCGGCCAGCCGGTGATCAACAAAAAAATTCCCGCTGCCGATATCATGGAAGCGCTCAACTATTATCGTTTTACCGCCACTCATTCCCGAAACTGAAAACAGGTATGAAGCTTAACATTTCCAGGAAACTCAAAGGAGAAGTGAAACTTCCACTCTCGAAAAGCGAATGCAATCGTCTTCTCATCATTCGCGCAATCACCGGAACAGAATATTGGATACCGGAAATTTCAGATGCGGAAGACACCGTTTCATTGGGAAGAATAATTCTTGAACTGAAAGATCATAAAGACGGAAATACGTACGATGTAGGTGCTGCAGGAACAACGATGCGTTTTCTCTCCGCTTATCTCTCCGCTATTCCGGGAGTTTTCAATCTCACCGGAACCGCGCGCATGAAAGATCGCCCCATCGGAATTCTTGTGCATGCACTCGAACAACTCGGCGCAGATATTGAATTTCCCGAGAAAGAAGGATTTCCGCCACTGAAAATTTTTGGCGGGCCTTTGAATGGCGGAGAAATAGAAGTGGATGGAAGTGTGAGCAGCCAGTTCATTTCTGCATTGCTCATGATCGCGCCTACCATGCACAAGGGACTCGTCATTCATTTCAAAGGAAATATTGTTTCGCGCCCTTACATTGAAATGACGATCCGCATCATGGAACGTTTTCATATTTATCCGATATGGGATGGAAATTCTCTCGTGGTAAGTAACCAGCATTACGTGATCGATGATCCGGAAAAACAATTTGAGGTGGAAGCCGACTGGAGCGCTGCTTCTTATTGGTACAGCATGGCCGCGCTTGCCGATGAAGCAGATATTTTTCTTCCGGGATTAAAGGAAGATAGTTTGCAGGCCGACTCTGTTTGCGCATTGCTGTTCCCTTTTTTCGGAGTCAGCACAACGTTCACAGAAAAAGGAGTTCGCTTAACGAAGAACGGTTATCGGCCGAATGCATTTGCATTTGACTTCGAAGATTCGCCCGATATTGTTCAAACCGTTGCAGTAACTGCAGCGGCGTTGAAAATTCCAACACTTATGTGCGGACTGAACACGCTGCGTTTAAAAGAAACAGATCGAATCAAAGCGATCAAATCAGAATTGAAAAAAACAGGAGTGAAGTGCGAAGAACCGGGAAGAGGAATGCTGGAGATAAAAACATTCGACGGAAAAGTAGATCCTAAAATAAAAATTTCTACTTACGAAGATCACCGCATGGCCATGTCGTTCGCGCCGCTCGGAATAAAATTTCCGGGAATTGAAATTGAGGATCCGGAAGTGGTGAAGAAATCCTATCCGGGGTTTTGGGAAGAGGTAGGGAAGATTTCTAAGTGATCAATTTCCAATGACCAATGTGCAGATGATAAGATGTGCTGATTGGAATATTGGATAATTCCATAGTTTAAATAAAAAATGCTCTCCATGAATTTCAAAGAAGAGAAGGATCTGATAATGAAAGAGCTTTATTTTCCTCTTCTGAAAAAGAATAAATTCAAAAAAAAAGGGAGCAGAACTTTCTACAAAGTATTTGATAATACTCATGCTTATGTTATCATCTTTCGTTCCTCTGAGCATAATAATGCAAAGGAAATTAGGTTCTGGATAGAATTGAAAATCCAATTACCGGAAAAGTCAACTGGGGAACTTGATATTGATAAAACATATTTATCGAATAATGGTGTGACCTTTGACATACTTGACTTACTATTTCCTGAAGAATCTGACAAACTACCGTCTCAATATTCATATTGTTTAGGAGGTCGCAAAGAATTCAGAAAGCCAGATTATGAGGTCTATTATCTACATAGTTACTCAGGAGATGGCACAAAAAGCAAATCAAAAGTGGAAAAGAGAAGGATTGACGAAAATTATATTGAAGAAACAATTACGGATATGGATTGGGAAGGAAACGTATATCAAACCACGAAAAATATTTGGTTAGATACGAGCGGACGATATGATTGGAATGACATTGGACTGGCAAGAAAAGTGATGAATGAAGATCTTGATAAGATTATTGGTTTTGAAATCTACGCTAAAGACCTGTGCAAACTTATTGAAGAGAACAAGATCAAACGTGTGGTTTCAGATAGGGTAATCGAAAAGCTTCAGAAATTCAGAGCTTAGTTGCGACGCGATTTTTTCAGAAATAATCCGCGTTAATGCGTTCTAATCCGCGACTGATTTTGCTTGGGCGTGTGCCGCTTTTGTCACCCTTCGACGGGCTCAGTCTGACAAAAGACGGCACCGGGCTTTCCGCGCTACATGGTAGCTTGCTGCAATCCCTCACGCAAAGCAATAACTGGACATTGGTAATTGACCCATTGGTCATTGCTCACAAAATATTCACTTCCCTCTCCAATTCAACTCCAAATTTCTCTTTCACACTTTTCAGTATCTCCGTCGACAGATCAAAAATTTCTTTTCCTTTCGCATTCGCATAATTCACGAGCACCAGCGCCTGGTCTTTATGTACGCCGGCATCACCAAAACGTTTTCCTTTCCATCCGCATTGTTCGATGAGCCAGCCGGCGGCGAGTTTGAAATCATTTCCATTCGCGTAAGAAATAATTTCAGGAAAATCTTTTTTCAGTTGAGCATGTTTCTCTGCACTTACAACCGGGTTCTTGAAAAAACTTCCTGCGTTGCCAATGACTTTCGGATCGGGCAATTTGCTGGTGCGGATATTGATCACTGCCTGCGAAATTGCAGCTATCGATAATTCTTTTACGCCCATTTTTTCCAGCTCTTTTTCCAGGGCGCCGTAAGTGATATTGAACTTCGGTTTTTTCGAGAGGCATAATGTGACGGAAGAAATGAAGAAGTGGTCTTTCAGTTCATGTTTAAAAACACTTTCGCGGTAACCGAATTTACATTCATCAGCGGAAAAAGTTTTTACCACTTTATCACGAAGATGAAAAGCTTCGAGCGAATGAAAAACATTTTTAAGTTCCACCCCGTACGCGCCTATGTTCTGCATGGGGCCCGCGCCCACGCTCCCGGGAATGAGCGAAAGATTTTCCACGCCGCCGAAATTATTTTTAATACTGAAGAGTACGAGATCGTGCCATACTTCTCCTGCACCTGCTTTCACGACCACTTCATTTTCATTTTCACTCACCACCGAAATTCCGTGAATGTCATTTTTCATTACCAGTGCATCCACATCTTTCGTGAAAAGAATATTGCTTCCACCGCCGAGGATGAATTTCGCCGAATTCTTTTTTTCTGCAAGCTCACACAATTCAGAAAGATCTTCATGCGTTCTCACTTCTGCAAACCATCGCGCAGTTACATTCATTCCGAAAGTATTCAGTGAACGGATGGAATAATTTTCAAGAATAGTCACAATTCAAAAGTATGTACGATTTACGATTTACAATGTACAATTGACTGGAATTCTCAACATTCCCCTGATGACAAATTGTAATTTGTAAATCGTAAATTGTAAATGGCTCAAAGGTCATCGTATCTTCGTGTCGTTATTTATGATGAAAAGAGTAATTGTCTCCGTAATCAACGACCTGGTAACCGATCAGCGTGTTCACCGCACATGTACCACGCTGCACGAAATGGGATTTGAAGTGCTGCTCGTCGGAAGACACAAACACGATTCGCTCACGATGCCTGCGCGCGATTACAAAGTTCACCGCATGAATCTTGTTTTCGAAAAAGGCGTGATGTTCTATCTCACTTTTCAATTCCGGCTTTTCTTTTTCCTGCTCAATCACAAAGCGGATATTTATTTCTCCAATGACCTTGATACGCTCTACCCGAATTATCTTATTTCCAAATGGAGAAAAAAAACGCTGATATACGACACGCACGAAATTTTTACAGAAGTGCCGGAACTCGTGAACAGGAAATTCAAACAGAAGATCTGGAAGAAATGGGAGCGCCGGATTTTTCCGAAACTCAAAAATGTTTTCACTGTGAATGAATCCATTGCAGATTGGTATGCAAAAGAATACGGCGTTCGCCCGCGTGTGATGCGTAACATACCACCGCTGGTGAATCAATCGCGTACACTCACGCGCAGGGAAGTTCATTTACCGGATGACAAAAAAATAATTCTGTTACAGGGAGCCGGAATAAATGTGGACCGCGGCGCGGAAGAATTGGTAGATGCGATGCAGTTTGTGAACGATGCTGTGCTGCTGATCATCGGTGGAGGAGATGTGATCGCGCATCTGAAAGAACGAGCATCGCAGGAACATCTCGATGGAAAAATAATTTTCACCGGTAAACTTCCTCCGCATGAACTCCGCTCGTGGACAAAACTCGCTGATGTCGGTGTGACCATTGACAAAGACACGAACATCAATTATAGATTGTCGCTGCCGAATAAAATTTTCGATTACATCCACGCCGGAATTCCGGTGCTCGCTTCCGATCTTATCGAAGTAAAAAAAATAATCACCGATTTCAATGTCGGGAAGATCTGCGCCTCGCACGATCCGCTGGAAATTGCCGGAACGATCAATGGAATGCTTTCAAGTCCGGAATATCCGCAATGGAAAACGAATGCAGTGAACGCGGCGCAAAAACTCAACTGGGAAAATGAGAAGAGGATTTTGGTTGAGGTGATGAATTCCCTGTAGAGGGAAGATTACGGATCATCGGAATACAGATTACAGATCATAGCATGGTAGTGTATCAGTTTGGATTTTGACAATATTTTCAGTTTGAAACTTAGTGTCCTTGTGTCTTTGTGGTATCGCGAAATTTCATTGATAACAAAACAATTTTTACATGGAAAATACTTACGAGGCCACAAAGTCACAAAGGATCAAAGAAATATCAAAAATTTCAAACTGATACACTACCCATTGCATGTTAAATCGATGCTGCAATATTGAATTAGTATCTTTGTGCCCGATTCTAATCCATAATCTGTATTCCAAAAGATCTGTAATCCACCCGCGTGCCCCGCTCTCTGCATATCGTTTCATTCGACGTTCCCTTTCCACCCGATTATGGCGGAGTGATTGATGTTTATTATAAAATCAAATCGCTGAAGGAAGCCGGGGTGAATGTTCACCTGCACGCCTACGCATACGGGAGAGTGCATTCGGAAAAATTAGATGAACTCTGCGCGAGTGTGAATTATTATGATCGCAATATGAGCAGCGCACTTTTTTTCTCACGCGATCCTTTCATCATCGCTTCGAGAAGATCGGATGAATTGCTGCAGAAAATTTCGTCCAATGATCTTCCTGTTTTTTTCGAAGGATTACACACTTGTACATTTCTTGGTGCACCGGAACTTTCAGCGAAAAAAAAATTTGTCCGTACGCACAATATCGAACACGATTATTACCGTTCACTCGCTGCCGTGGAGAAAAAATTCTCGCGGCGTTTTTATTTCAACAGTGAAGCGAAAAAGCTGGAACGATTTGAGAAAAAACTTTCGCTCGCCAATGGCATCTTTGCGATCTCGCCGGCTGATGCGGAACAATTGTCATCGCGGTACAAAAATGTGGAACATGTAATGGCGTTTCACCCGAATGAAAAAGTGGAAATAAAATCAGGATCGGGAAATTTTGCGCTGTACCACGGCAATCTTGAAGTAGGGGAGAACGATCTTGCGGCGCGTTTTTTAGTGAATGAAGTTTTTTCTTTTCTTCCTTTTGAACTCATTATCGCCGGGAATAATCCAACCGCACAATTGAAAAAAGCAGTGAGCGGAAAAAAAAATATCCGCCTGCTTGCGAATATTTCTACCGCAGAGATCGATGCGCTCATCAGCGAGGCACAGGTGAATGTACTGCCTACGTTCCAGGCCACCGGCATAAAACTAAAATTGCTTGCCGCGCTTTTCCGCGGACGTCATTGCCTCGTGAATTCACCGATGATCGCCAACACCGGCCTCGAAAAGATATGCGTCATTGGAGAAACTGCATTGGCTATGCGCGCGCGACTCAACGAATTATTCGCAAAGAATTTTGATGCAGATGAAATTCTGTTGCGGAAAAATATTCTCGGGGAAAATTTCTCCAATAAGAAGAATGCGGAAAAACTGATCGCGAAAATTTTCTGATCCCTTTTTTACCAGATGCTTACTCTCACCGAATCGGCGCGCCACATTGGATCGCCGGGCTTCACGTGAAATGCATCGTAAAATTCCGGAACATTCGAGAACGGGCCAATCACTCTCCATTTCGCCGGTGCATGTACATCGGTCATTAGCCGTTTCGCCAGTTCCTGGTCGCGCTGCTCGATCATCCAGCCAAGCGCATAACCAAGAAAATATCTTTGCATCGGCGTGTATCCGCCAATGAGTTTTCCCTCTTTGTATTGCTGCGTTTTTTTGAACGCATCAATGCCGAGCAACACTCCGCCGTAGTCCGCAATATTTTCTCCCAATGAAGCAGCGCCATTAATATGTTTTCCCGGAAGTGGTTCGTACGCATTGAACTGCCGCACCATCACCGCAGAACGTTCCTGGAATTTTTTTGCATCTTCATCTGTCCACCAACTCACTAAATTTCCTGCGGCATCAAAATTTCTTCCTTCATCATCGAAGCCATGCGTCATTTCGTGGCCGATCGTTGAGGCGGCTCCGTATCCGTAAACAACAGCGTCATCAATAAGAGAATCGGGATAACCGGGAATTGTGAAGATGGCGGCGGGCAAAACTATTTCATTGTTCGAAGGATTGTAATAGGCATTATAAGTCTGCGGCGTCATATCCCATTCTGTACGATCAACCGGTTTTCCGTATTTCGAGATCATATCGTTGTAATGCCAGAGCGCCGAATTGATCATATTCTCTCCGTAAGAATTTCTACCGATAACAAGTTTCGAATAATCTTTCCACTTATCAGGGTAACCGACTTTTTTCGTCATGCGCGAAAGTTTATCCAGCGCTTTTGTTTTTGTTGCATCACTCATCCAGTCGAGGCGTTTTATTCTTTCTGCATAAGCGGTGCGTATCGCTTCCACCATATCGTTGTATCGTTTTTTTGTTTTCTCAGGAAAATATTCCTGCACAAATAATTTTCCGAGCACCATTCCCATTGCACCTTCTTCGGCATCGAGTACGCGTTTCCAGCGCGGGCGTTGCGACTGCGCGCCCGAAAGAATTTTTCCGAAGAAATTAAAATCCTCATCATCGAGCGCTTTGTTCAGGAACGAAGCATAAGCAGAAACGAGGTGATAGCGCATGTAATATTTCATCACCTCCACATTCGTGCCCTTCATCAGTTTTTCGAGCTGTGAAAAAAATTCGGGCTGGCCCACCATAATGGAATCCACATTTTTCAATCCTTGTGCAGTGCATGCTGCTTTCCAGTCGATGGACGGGGTGAGTTTTTTTGTCACGTCATCAATGCCCATCATATTGTAATTTGCATACGGATCGCGCAGTTGTGCGAGCTTGCGCGAATTTGTGGCGAGCGAAGTTTCGAACGCAACAATTTTTTTACTCATCTTCTGCGCGATCTTCACGTTCGTTCCCGAGAGCGCAAGCACGTTAGCAATGTGTTTTACATAAGCAGCGCGGATCTTCTTCGTATCGGCATCGGTGTTGAAATAATAATCGCGATCGGGTAAGCCGAGTCCGCCCTGGTAAAGATTCACCACCATGCGTTCGCTGTTCTTCGAATCCTGGCCAACCGATATTCCCGAATGAAAAATTCCGATCTGCATGCATTCGAGTTTATTCATTGCATTCACTACGCCGGGTAAATCTTTTGCGCCGTCTATGATGGCCAGGTAATCATTCAGTGGAGTAATTCCTTTCTGTTCACAATTTGCGGAATCCATTCCCGCGCTCCAGAAATTTCCGATCTGCTGCGTTTCTCTTGTTCCGTCTGATGTATGTGATGCTGAATTTTCATTGATGGATTTCAGATTTTTATAAATTTCTTCCTGCACAAGATCGCCCACTCCCCAATTAGTTTCACTTGAGGGAATAGGATTATTCTTAAACCATTTTCCATTGGCATAAAGAAAAAAATCTTTAGCAGGATCAACAGAGCTGTCGATCTTATCGGCAAAAACATCAGGAAGATTAGTGTATGCGCCGCTGAATCCGAAAATGGAAAACAGGGCAACGATGAGAAAAGGCGTGATCCTTTGAATGGCTTTCATGGGTAAAAGATTTCGGCTGCAAGTTAAGGCGATTTCGGAAGTGGCGTGTGGTCTTCACAATGAAGATTTGCCATTCGCATCGCATTTCCACCGCATAAAAAAAACAGGACCTGCAAGAGATCCTGTTCTCAGAAAAAAAATTATTTCCTCAATGTGCACCATTCGCCGGCGCACTCTGCTCGATGATCTCGTTCTTATCCTCTTTCAGTTTTCCTTCTTTTTCAAGCATCGCTTTTTTCGCAGCAGCTTTCGCTTCGGCATCCGCTTCGTGCATGCGTTCTTTTGCCGATGCTCCCGTCCAGTAACTTTTCGTGGTGATGATCACTACTCCGCCGGTGAGATCTCCGAATGAAGCAGGAATTCCTCCCGAAAGAACTGTTACCTGTTCAATAGCGCCACCCGGAATTCCCGTGCTGCCATACATTTCTTCACCGTCAATGTACATGGTGCTTGCGCCTTCGCGTGAGCCGCGCATTACTAATTGTCCGCCTTTTCCTTCCTGCACATCGCCGCATTCTGCCGTAATCATGCTGAGTAAATTGGAATGATCGACTGCCATTGTTTTGATCTCATCTGCATTTATATTTTTCAGCGTGGAAAAAGTAGGATCTACCGGGCTCTTCACATCGCGTATCACGATCACGCACGTATCGCACGTAGTGAGTTGCATCGGAAAATCGGTGTACGCAGTTTGTCCGGCATTCACCACTACTGCGGTCTTCGTGAATTTTTTGTAGCCCGACATTCTCGCGGTGAGATCGTACGATCCGGGATTGAGCGCGCGGAAAGTAATGGTGCCATCCATGTTGGTAGCTCCACCCTGTGTTGATCCGCCGGCGACGATCATCACTACTGCGCCCGGCATCGGGGCATTCATTTCGTCGGTCACGGTGACTTTGATATCGCCGGTGTTGGCGTCCTGTGCGAATGCGCTCATTGGGAAAATAAGAAGAGCTGCCGCCAGTGTTCTGAATAAATTTTTCATGGTTTTATTTTTTAGTTGTTTCGTGCTTTCTTCGATTCACCAATAAGAACGCGGCGACTGCTGCGATTCCACACAAAAATTCCGGCAAATACTTTAAAAGGAAAAAACCGGCTCTTAACCGGTTTCTCCTGATTGTTAAGTGGAAGATTTCCAGTTCAGGAATTTTCCCCCGCGAAAGGATTATTTCTTTTTTCCCAACCGATCGTAGTCGAAGGGCCGTGTCCGGAAAAAACGTTCACCTCATCGGGCAGTACAAATAATTTTTTGCGGATACTATTTAAAAGAGTTTCAGGATCGCCACCGGGAAGATCGCTGCGGCCAATGCTATTCTGGAAAAGCACATCGCCGCTGATAATGGTTTTATCTTTTTCACTGTAAAAACAAATGCTTCCCGGGGAATGCCCCGGCGTAAAAAAAATTTCCAGTGTTGTATTCCCGAATTTCACCGTTTGTCCTTCGTCAAGAAATTTTTCCGGTTCAGGTTGTACATTTCCTTTTAGCCCGTACAGTTCGCACACTTTCGGAAAAGCCCGCAGCACCGGAAGTTCTTCCTTATTTATTTCAAGGCCAAGATTCCATTTCTGCGCAGCAAAATAATTACCGAAAACATGATCCACGTGGCAATGCGTATTGAGCAAATGAACCGGTTTTAATTTTTCAGCACTGATGTAATTTTCCAATTCCTGCTCTTCTTCCGAATCATAACATCCCGGATCAATGATCACACATTCCCCGCTTTCATCACTGAGTACATACGTGTTTTGCGTGAAGGGATTGAAGGTGAAAGTTTTAATTTTCATTTCCGGAGGTGGGAAGATTACAGATATACAGATTGGTGAATGAAGAAATTTCCAGGATGTTAAATTGCAAAAATTTCCCTGTCAGAAGCAATTCTTTTTTATTTCAGAATAGGGTAGTGGGTCAGTTTGAAAATTCTTAGCGCCTTAGCGTCTTTGCGGTTTAATAAAAGAATGGTTTAGGAACCGCGAAGGCGCCAAGGCGCGAAGTTGAATCGGAAAAGAGCAAACTGAGCCACTACCCAGAATAGCAGTATTATCTGTAATCCTTCCCGATTTTGTATCTTTATTGTCCGCAGCAGCGCGGCTTTTCCGGGGGAACTCCTCCACACACTTTTCGCCGGGATTGATCTCTGTTATGAACTTTATTCTTTGCAACATGAAGATGTATCGCATCTCTCCGCGTGTGTGGAAATTATTTTTCCTGCTTTTTATCCCTGTAATTTTGCCGGCGCAATTCTACAACGGATCACAAACTGATTTCGGGCAGAACCGCGTGCAGTACCAGGATTTCAAATGGAATTATTACAAATTCCCGAAATATGAAGTGTATTACAATACCGGCGGATCGGAACTCGCAATTTATGTAGCGCGTGCTGCAAAAAATCATATTGCCGACATCGAAAAATATTTTGACTATACGCTGGAAGACCGGATTCAGTTCATCGTTTACAACAAGCAGGAAGATTTCAAACAGAGTAATGTAGGACTGAATAGTGATGACGGATCGAATGTGGGTGGTGTAACACGCATTGTGGGACGGAAAGTTTTTCTTTATTACGAAGGAGATCATGTTCGCCTCGAAGAACAGATCCGCGCCGGCATTGCAGAAATTCTTATCAATGAAATGATGTATGGCGGAAATGTGCGCGACATGGTGAAAAATTCCACGCTGCTCAATTTGCCGGAATGGTACACGAAAGGACTGATCAATTACATTGCGAAAGGATGGGACAGTGATATTGACAATCGCGTGCGCGACGGGATCATGAGCGGGCGTTACCGCAAGTTCAATCACCTTACGGGCGTGGATGCGCAATATGCAGGACAGAGTATCTGGTATTACATCGCGGAAAAATACAGTCCTGCGGTGATCCCGAATATTCTTTACATGACCAAGGTGAGCCGTAATGTGGAAAGTTCTTTTCTCTTCGTGATCGGTGTGAATATGAAAGTGCTCACGCTGGAATGGGAAGATTATTATGCCAAACGTTATTCGCTCAATGATACAACGCGCGTTCTGCCTGCGAATATTCCATTGCTGAAAAAACCGAAGAGTACACGCGTTTACAGTATGGCGAAGCTGAGCCCCGACGGGAAATACATCACGTATGTTACCAATGAAATGGGACAGGTGAAACTCTGGCTCGAAGATCTTACTACCGGGAAAAGAAAACGTCTTTTCAAACAAGGACAAAAGCTTGATCGCATCAATGATTATTCTTACCCACTCGTAACGTGGCATCCTACAGGAGAACTGCTTTCTTTTATTTACGAATCGAAAGGAGAAACGTGGCTCTGCATTTACACGCTCGAGACCAAAGAGAAAACCATCAAACCCATTTACAATTTCATCAAGATCATTGACATCAATTATTCTCCCGATGGAAAATCTTTCGTGATGTCTGCAGTGCAGAATGGGCAGACGGATATTTTCGTTTACAACATTGGCAGTGGAAGCGCCGTTGCGATCACCAAAGATATTTATGATGATCTCTATCCGCGTTTTATTGACAATGGGAAAAGCATCATCTTCAGTTCGAATCGCGTGAGTGATACACTTGGAGTGGTGAGTACAGATGTGAAACTCGTTACCAGCTACGATCTTTTTGTTTACGATTATCTCTCCCATTCTAATGTGCTGCGCCGCATTACCAATACGCCCGGCATCAATGAAATGCAGGCACAACCCTGGGATAATGAACATTTCAGTTACATCAGCGATCAGAATGGAATTTATAACCGCTATGTCGGTTACTTCGACAGCGTGATCGCGTATGTGGATACGAGCGCGCATTATCGTTATCTCGCGAACAGCATCCCGGTCACAAACCTGAAATACAATATTCTTTCTCAGGATGTTGTTCCGTCTGCCAATAAACTTTCCGAAATTATTTTTCACGACGGAAAATATTTCATCTACATCGATTCGCTCCGTGATTTCAATGAACTCGCTGCTTCGAAACTGAAGAACACCGCTCACCGCGATCGGATGATAGAACTGGCGCAGATAGAAGCGGAGATCGATTCGACTGAAAAACTGAAAGAAGAAGCCCCGAAAATCCCAACGGGAAAACAAATGCAGTCGGTGAAACAGGATCCGGGAATGAAAACGACACAGAATGATTCCGGGAAGATCAACATCAATAATTACCAGTTCGAAGGGCACGGCCAGCCGAAGAATAATGTTCAGCAGCAGGTTGTGCAGCAATACAACCCTGATACAACGACACAGAAAGATTCTGTTCCGCAAAAACCCATTGATGAATTCCTGCTTCCCATTGCGCGCAATTATAAAGTTCAGTTCAGCACGGAGTATGTCGTGAGCCAGCTCGACAATAGTTTTCTCAATGCAGGATACCAGCGTTTCACCGGTGGAGAATCGCCGGTCTATCTCAACCCGGGATTCACCGGGCTTTTCAAGATCGGGATGAGCGACTTGCTCGAAGATCACAAGATCGTTGGCGGTGTTCGTCTTTCCAGCAATTTGAAAAGCAATGAATATGTTTTGTACTGGGAAGACCGCACACGCCGCTGGGATAAAAGTGTAATGCTTCACCGGCAGTCTTTTCTCAACGTGAGTAATTCCGGATCACTGAGTAAAATTTATACGGAGGAAGTTCGGTGGGGAATAAAATATCCTTTCAATGAAGTGTTGAGTTTGCGCGGAAATTTCGGTTACCGGAATGACCAGCGCGTTTATCTTGCGGACAGCTACGTGAATCTTCTCAGAGGAAATACCTACAGCAATTCTGCCAATGGAAAAATTGAACTCGTATTCGACAACACGATCAAACGCGGACTCAATCTTTACAACGGAATGCGGTTCAAAGTTTTCGTGGAAACTTTCCAGGGGCTCGACAGTATTTTCGGTGCGAAAGATGCGTCCAATCGCTGGTTCAAGAATGATCTGTACGTAGCGGGATTCGATTTCCGTTATTACCAGAAAGTTCACCGCGAGATCATCTGGGCGAATCGCATTTGCGGCGCTACTTCATTCGGCCATGAGAAACTGATCTACTACATGGGCGGAGTTGACAACTGGCTCATGCCGAAATTCGATCAGAGTGTTCGCGTTTCTACCGATATGAATTACACGTATCAAACACTCGCAACACCTATGCGCGGATTCTGGCAGAACGGAAGGAACGGAAATTCATTTGCAATGGTGAACAGCGAACTGCGCATTCCTGTTTTCAGATATTTATTCAATCGCCCGTTGCGCTCTGATTTTATTAATAATTTCCAGATCGTTGGTTTCGGTGATATTGGAACAGCGTGGACAGGAAAGAGTCCGTACGATCCGGCAAATTCGCTCAACACTACAGTGATCTCTGCGCAGGGAAATCCGATCATGGTCATACTGAAAAATCATACGGATCCGATCATCGGCGGTTATGGCTTCGGTGTGCGCTCTCGCATCTGGGGATATTTTGTGCGTGCTGACTGGGCGTGGGGCGTAGAGAACAGAACGGTTCTTCCGCGGATACTTTATCTTTCATTCAGTCTGGATTTTTAAATAGGTGTGATTTACAATTTACGATGTGCAATTTTGAATTTGCCGGCCGGTAAAAAAGTAATTCAGAAAAATTCCATAGTGTACAGATCTGTGAAAAAAATCGTAAATCGTAAATTGTAAATCGTGCATCACCGTATGTCTGAAACCAAAACATCTTCTCTCAAATCTTCAATACAGAATTCTGCACAGGAACTTCTTCCACGTATCATTAATATCCGCCGCCACCTCCACGCGCATCCTGAACTTTCTTTCCAGGAATTCAATACCTGCGCTTTTGTTTGCGATGAACTCGAAGCACTTGGAATTCCATTTGTAAAAATGACAGGGACAGGAATTGTGGCCCTCGTAAAAGGAAAAAATCCGGAGAAAAAGACAATTGCCCTGCGCGCCGATCTTGATGCGCTTCCGATCAAAGAAAAAAATAAAACGGAATACGTTTCGCAGAATGAGGGCGTCATGCACGCATGCGGGCACGATGTGCATACGGCCTCGCTTATAGGCGTGGCGCATTTGCTCAATAAATTCAGGAATGAATTCGAAGGAACGGTGAAACTCATTTTCCAGCCGGGGGAAGAAAAAGCTCCCGGTGGCGCCTCACTCATGATCAAAGACGGTGTACTGGAGAACCCGGCGCCGGGTTGTATTTTAGCACAACACGTGTTCCCATCGCTTCCTGCCGGCAAAGTGGGTTTCCGCAGCGGCATGTACATGGCATCTACCGACGAGTTGTACATGAATGTGAAAGGAAAAGGTGGCCACGCGGCCATGGTAGATGAATATGTGAACCCGGTGCTCATTGCTTCCACCATCATTGCTGCCTTGCACCAGTTCTTCATGGAAGAAGGCACAATGCTGAAGCAGGCGAAAGAAATCCCTACTGTTCTTGCATTCGGAAAAATAGAAGGGAAAGGTTCAACGAATGTCATCCCGGATGTTGTGAATGTAGAAGGAACGTTCCGCACTATGAATGAAGAATGGCGAACAAAGGCGCACGACTATATGAAAAAAACAGCGGAAGCAATGGCGAAAGAAATGGGCGGCGCCTGCGAATTCCGTGTGGAAAAAGGATATCCGTTCCTGGTGAATGATTCACTGCTCACCGATCGCGCGCGCGCGGCGGCGGAAGAATATCTCGGGAAAGAAAATGTAATTGAACTTCCGCAACGAATGACGGCCGAAGATTTTGCTTTCTATTCGCAGAAGATCCCGGCGTGCTTTTATCGATTGGGAACTGCTTCCCCGGACGCCCGCCTGCTTGCCCGTGCCAGTAAGGACGGGAATGACGAAGTCGGGCAGGGAAAATTTTCCATTGGTGTACACAATGCGAATTTCGATGTGGATGAATCGTCACTTCTCACCGGCATGGGGCTTATGGCGTATGTGGCGATAGACGCGCTGAAATGATCACCTGAAATTCGTTTTCTTGCCTGATGTTTTTCAATAATGCTAAATTCATCGGTAACAGTATTGTTCGGGCGTAAAGTATATTTGGGCTAAACTTATTTATCATGAATGAGATCATTATTTACCAGACGAAGGACAAAAAAACGGAGATTGAGGTAAAGTTCGAAGACGAAACCGTTTGGCTTTCTCAGGCGCAAATGACTCTTCTATTCAATCGGGAACGAAGTGTTATTACCAAACACATTAATAATGTTTTTGAAGAAGGTGAACTTTCAAAAAAAGGCAATGTGCAAAAAATGCACATTCCAAAATCAGACAAGCCAATTACCCTATTTAGTCTGGATGTTATTATCTCGGTCGGTTACAGGGTGAAATCCAGGCAAGGAACTCAGTTCAGAATCTGGGCCACTCAACACCTCAAAAGTTATCTGCTTAAAGGTTTTGCCATTAATGAAAAACGACTCGCACAACTTCAGCAAACAATTGAATTGATATCAAAAGGCGGAAAAGCGATGGATCTCCATCTGAATGAAGCACAGGGTTTGTTGGATATCATAGGAAATTACTCAAACAGCTTTGTTCTGCTCAATCAATTTGATGGCAATAAGATTGCAAAAGGAAAACTCGATGACCGTATCACGTATGAAATAGAATATAGTGAAGCAAAAAAAGCGATCGACGAATTGAAGAAACAACTGATCAGAAAGAAAGAAGCAACGGCGCTTTTCGGAAATGAAAAGGACGGAGGATTCAAGAGTTCCCTTCAGACGATCGTTCAGACGTTTGGCGAACAATATCTATACCCAAGCATCGAAGAACAAGCTGCAAATCTTTTGTATTTTGTGATCAAGAATCACTCTTTCAGTGACGGAAATAAAAGGATCGGTGCGTTTTTATTCATCTGGTTTCTCGAGAAAAATAAACATCGTTTTAAAAGGAACGGAGAAGTCAAAATAAATGACAATGGATTGACTGCACTTGCACTTCTTGTTGCTCAAAGCGATCAGAAAGAAAAGGATCTTATGATCGACCTCATTGTTAATCTTATCGCTGATCACAATAAATGAAATTCGCCGGCAATGTAATTCCATCTTCCATTTCTCCCGATCAGCAAAAACTGCTTGACGAAGGAAAACTTTTGCCGCTCATGGAAGAATTCTACACGATACAGGGCGAAGGTTTTCATTCGGGAAAAGCGGCGTACTTCATTCGGCTCGGAGGATGTGATGTCGGTT
This sequence comes from Bacteroidota bacterium, assembly GCA_016194975.1. NCBI lineage: Bacteria > Pseudomonadati > Bacteroidota > Bacteroidota bacterium. The sequence continues at coordinate 46,079 of JACQAM010000025.1, read as the reverse complement.
GTCATTGGTGCGACGTGAAAGAAAGCTGGGATGCCGATCTTCATCCATTGACAGAAACAAAAAAAATAATTCAGCATGCCATGCAGTACCCGGCAAAAGCAGTGGTTGTTACCGGTGGAGAACCGTCGGCATTTAATCTCGGCGAACTCACTGATGGAATGAAAAAAAACGGGATCTCCACATTCATTGAAACCTCGGGCGCGTACCCGCTCACAGGCATGTGGGACTGGGTTTGCCTTTCCCCGAAAAAAAATTCACCTCCGGACGAAGAAAACTACAGAAAGGCACAGGAATTGAAAGTAATAATCTACAATAACGACGATCTCCGCTGGGCGGAAGAGAATGCCGGGAAAGTAAATGAAAAATGTTTGCTTTTTCTGCAACCGGAATGGAGCCGTGCAAAACAAATGATGCCGATTATCGTTGATTATGTAATGAAGAATCCGAAATGGAGTGTATCATTGCAAACACATAAATACATGAACATCCCATAGTACGAAATACGAAAAGGGTACTAAAAGTTACGAAATGCTAATGAATACGAAATTGATTTCAACCAATGAATTTTAGTATAATTTTCGTATTTCGTAACTTTTAGTACCCTTTTCGTATTTCGTACTCTATATGAATAACTATCTAAGCAAATGAAAAATATCCTCTCCGTAATTTTTCTCTTTTCGGCAATAGTAAGTTGCAAAGCTCAACCGCCAACAACGCTTTCCACCAAATCGAAAAAGGCAAGCGCTGCTTACGACCAGGCCATGGCTTGTGCGCAGAATTACGATTATGATTGCGCATTCGCCAAACTTGCACTCGCAAAAAAAGAAGATCCGAATTTTGTTGAAGCCTATTTCCTCGAAGCAAATCTTGATATGGAACTCAAATACTGGGACAAAGCGGTCGATCAGTTTCACAAAGGTTTTGCGATCAATACCACCCTGTATCCCGGAAGTTTTTTCGATTGTGCAAATTCAGAAATGAATCTGGGAAAATACGATGATGCAAAAAAAGATTTTCAAACGTTCCTTGATAAAGGCCACGGATCGGAAGTGCTCGTTGATCTCGCCAAACAGGGAATTGCCAATTGTGATTTTGCAACAGGCGCCATTTCTCACCCGGTTCCGTTCAATCCCATCAACATGGGCGATGTTGTTAATACCGACGGCTGCGAATATTTTCCCAATGTAACTGCCGACGATGCTACTTTTCTTTTCACCCGCAATGAGCAAATAAAAGATCCTTCCACAGGCGTACTGAAAATGACTCAGGAAGATTTTTACATTTCTTATAAAGGCGATGATGGAAAATGGTCGCTTGCAAAAAATATGGGGCCGCCTATCAATTCCGATCGCAATGAAGGAGCGCCGAGTCTTTCTTCCGACGGACGTTATTTGTTTTTCGCCGCGTGTGAAGAATATGATGGCTATGGAAACGGAAGAATCGGATACGGAAGCTGCGACATTTTTTACACGCAGAAAACAAATTCGCAATGGTCGCGTCCTGTGAATGTAGGCCCACCCGTGAACACGCAGGCGTGGGAATCTCAACCTTCTTTTTCTTCCGACGGAAAAACACTTTACTTCATCAGCAATCGCCGCGGAGGTTTTGGCGACAGCGATATCTGGATGGCTACACTTGGTGAAGACGGAAAATGGAGCGCACCGGTGAACATGGGCCCGGAAATAAATACTTCAGGAAAAGAAGAAGCGGTTTTCATTCACCCCGATAATCAAACACTTTATTTTGCGAGTGATGGTCATACGGGAATGGGCGGACTCGATCTCTATATCTGTCGCCGCGATTCTGTAACCGGGAAATGGGGAGCGCCGCAGAATCTCGGTTACCCGATCAATACGTACGGTGATGAAAGCGGATTGATCGTGAATGGAAACGGGCAGGTTGCTTATTTCTCTTCCACGCGCGATGGAGGAAAAGGATGTGATGATATTTATTATTTCTCAATGCCCAAACAATTTCAGCCGGTGCCTGTCACTTACCTGAAAGGAAAAGTGTATAATAAAAAAACAGGAAAACCCATTGGTGCCGCGTTCGATCTGCTCGACATTGCCAATGGAAATACGGTGATCTCTTCTGTTTCCGATCCGGTCACCGGAGAATTCCTGGTTTGTCTTCCGGTGAATAAAAATTATGCGCTCAATGTGAATAGTCCCGGTTATGTTTTTTATTCCGAATCGTTCCAGATGAAAAATTCCGGCGATCCGAATAAACCTTATCGGCTTGATGTTCCGTTGCAACCTATTGAAGACAGTTCATTCGTGGAATTGAAAAATGTTTTTTTTGCCACCGGGAAATACGATCTGCAACCTACGTCGCAGGCGGAGTTGAACAAAGCTGCAAAATGGCTGAAAGCAAATCCGAATATCAAAGTGGAAATTGCCGGGCACACCGATAATGTGGGTGACAAAAAATCAAACCAGCTACTCTCCGAAAATCGCGCTAAGGCCGTTTACAATTATCTCGTTTCGCAGGGAATAGATGCTTCGCGAATGACGTACAAAGGTTATGGAGATACAAAACCAAAAGTGAAAAATGATTCTAATGAACACCGGCAAATGAACCGGCGAGTGGAGATGATGATCACGGGTACGAAATAATTTGCTGATGATTCAATTTGCTGATTGGCTAACAAACTTCAAAAATTCCTTGCGTTTTTGTGTCTTTGCGGGAAAAAAATTGGAAGCAGATCGCTTCTCATTAAAATTCATTTTAATTCTCCTTTTTATTTTCTCTGTTAATTTTTCTTTGAACGCGCAATTCGACACCGCTGCATTCCGGAATTCACCCGGCGATCTTTTCTGTTGCACCGACGATTCTTCTGAATTATTGAAAGACACAATTATTTTTTCCAAATATACCGGCAACGAGAACCCATTTCTTACTCACCTCGGTGAACGATGTACACTCTCCGATCCTGCGCCTTATCTTTTTTTTCAACCCGGTAATGATTCCGTCGTTTTTGTTTATGGATTTTCAGGAGGAAAGAAAAAGAACAGCAGCAGCAGCATTGTCACAGATGAAGATTCAACCGATTTCGAACAGCGCATTCTCATTCTCCGGGGAACATGGAAATTTGTAAAAAAGAAATCGGTCATTGAAGTAAATTTTCCTGCGTGGAATACAACGCTCACGTGGAAAGTGGAAGATCATCCCGACTATTGGTTATTCATCAGGAAGAAATGACCCGGAAAAAATCGGGCTGCTGATTCTGAAATTTTTTCTCAAAGAATATTTTGATAGGGGTCATTCAGAAAATCCATGATCGCATCGCGTGGAATTCCCGAAGCGGCCTGAGTTGGCGGTGGCGGATCCATATTCAGATATTTTGTGTGCATGCTGTTGTAAGTTGTCGCGAGGTAATGATCATAATGCCATTGCTTCTTCGATCCGTAAGCATAATTACCCACCGGCATGATCGCCTGTTGCTTTGTTCCCACCACCCAATCATTCGGTTCTCCGCCGTAAATCACGCTTACAAAAATGTCAGCGATTTTCTTCCAGAAACCATTCGGGTCATAATTTCCCGTCACCGGAAAATAACGCATCGCGCTATTCGCCGGTACTCCATCGAGGATCTTTTTCAACGGAGCGGAATTCGGTGTCATTGCAACACAACCTGGTTGCGCAAGAAAAATTTCTGCAGAAATCTGTGCGATCGCTGTGAAAATTTCTAATCCTTCTCTTCCGCTGAGTTCGAATATTTTCTTCAGCACTCCAAGCCCTTTCGCAATTTTTGCTCCCGCTGCAAAATATTCTACACCGTTCGCGCAGGCCTGCGCAGCCACGCGCTCTACCGTAAAAAGTTTTGCATTAATGTTCGCATCGTTCACAATTGTTTTTCCCACCAGTCCGCCTCTGCTCGTGGTAATAATAGCAATAGGTTGAGAAAATTTTTTCCCCGGGCCCATCAACTCCAGAAGTTTCGCAACGTTTTCATCCGGTCCTGCTAATATTGTCGGATGATCGAGCGCAAACACCTGGTCATAAAGTTTTGTATTGATCACGTTCTTCAACCAATTCGAAGTAATGAGTCCTCCATATGATTTTGCGGTGCTGGCAAAAGTTCCATGGATCAGCAGCAATGTTTTCTTTGATCGGTCAACATCAGGAATTCCATTGGTAATTTCAGAGAAATCATTGATGCCCGCATCATACTTCAACAAGCGATGTGTAGGGTCAATGCGATGCAAAACAGTTTCGGGAGTTTCTGCCATGTTGCGCGGAAACGTAATGGCTTTCACAATTAACCGATCATTCTTGCCGCGATGTTCTGGCACCTGAAAAAAATAATCGAGCCGGTCGCGTAAATTGTTGGAATAATTTACCGTTGTCGCAGGATGAATGTATTCGATCAAACCATTCTGCGATAGCGCATCATCCATCTCTGTATGCTGGAAAAAAACAATCGCTCCTTCTCCGGGATCGACCATCAGTGTGAGGCGGATATTGCGGCCGTCCGGATCACTTCCAAATTCTGTATGATCAAGAATAATTACTTTTTCGAGCACACCTTTATTGTCAGCGCTAATGGTTGGCATCAGTTGCTTCAACAATGCAATCTCGTCAGCAGTTATTCCTGCAGACTCATCGTTCCCGTTTTTTGAGCAGAGAAGATTTCCCGACCAGTTGATCGTTTTTCCGTCCTGTCTTCCGAGTGTTGCCCAGAAATCTTCGAGCGGCGAACTTTTTCTTTTGAAGATTCTGTCTTTTAACTGATCAAGGAAACCTCCTTCTCCGAATAATTTATCCGGATTTCCAATGGGAACGAATTGATAATTCTGCGGTGTGGAGAGATAATGGCTGCTGTTGAGTTCAATGGTTTTCATTCTGAAAAACAGATTTCGTTGCGGGGGAGCCACAAGTTATAATTTTCCTGCCGACCGCAGGCAGGCATTTTACGGTTTGCAATTACCTTTAACCGGGAAATTGTTCCGGCACAATTCTCAGAACTACCATTCGACAACTATTTTGTACCATTTCGTATTTCGTAACTTTCAGTACTCGCTTCGTATTTCGTACTCAGCATGTCGTCTATTTTTAAAATAAAATCTTATTTACATCACCGCAAAAATGCAGTGAGCAAACACGGGATTCATTCTCCTTTTGTTTTTGATCTTATTACAAAAGTTTTTCCGGCCCGCATGGAAAATGAAGAAGAACATCCGGTAGAAAACTGGAGAACAGAATGCCTGCTCGATCATTCCATCATTCACGTAACAGATTTCGGAACGGGAGAGTCGGGCCCGAGAAAAATTTCTTTCATCGCGAAGCATGCGGCAAAATCGCCGAACGAAGGACAACTGCTGCATCGGATTGTGAAACATTTTAAACCGGAAAATATTCTTGAACTCGGCACTTCGCTTGGCATCTCCACAAATTATCTTGCTTCCGCTTGTGCATTTAAAAAATTCGTGACGCTCGAAGGATGCCCGGAAACGGCAAAGATTGCAGCGAAAGGACTCCGCGATCAGAAAGTGGAGATCGTTACCGGAGAATTCGATCTTACTTTGCCGCTTGCTGTAAGAGATCTCCGCCAACTCGATTTTGTTTTCTTTGACGGCAATCACCGCGAAAAACCAACATTGAAATATTTCGACACTTGTTTGCCCTATTCGCAAAACAATTCTGTTTTTATTTTCGACGACATTCACTGGTCGGAAGAAATGGAAAGTGCCTGGGAAAAAATAAAAGTACATCCGTCAGTGAAACTTACTATTGATACATTTCATTTCGGAATTGTTTTTTTCAGGAAAGAGCAATTGGAGAAAGAACATTTTGTGGTCAGGTTCTGATGGAGTACGAAATACGAAAATTCTACTAAAAGTTACGTAATGCGGATGAATACGAAATCTATTTACTCCAGGATACTTTTTTCCGAACGCATTCGGGATTTCGTAGTGGCTCAGTTTGCTCTTTTCCGATTCAACTTCGCGCCTTGGCGCCTTCGCGGTTCCTAAACCATTCTTTTATTAAACCGCAAAGACGCTAAGGCGCTAAGAATTTTCAAACTGATACACTACCGGGATTTCGTATTTCGTACTCCACCAAATCAATTTCCTTACCTTTGAAAGAATGCAGAACGAAATAATTTCCCTCGCGCACATTTCCCGCATTTACAATGTTGGAAGTGAAGTTATTTATGCGCTGCGCGATATTTCTCTCAGCATCGGAAAAAATGAATACGTAGCACTGATGGGTCCTTCCGGTTCGGGAAAATCTACACTGATGAATATGCTCGGTTGTCTCGATACACCGAGTGGCGGCGATTATATTCTCAATGGAATTTCTGTTGCGAAGATGAGTGACAATGAACTCGCCGAAGTGCGCAACAAACAAATAGGTTTTGTTTTTCAGACCTTCAATCTTCTTCCGCGTCAAACGGCATTGGAGAATGTGATGTTGCCACTTGTGTATGCAGGATTATCAAAAACAGAACGACAAAAGAAAGCAGAGCATGCGCTGACGCAGGTGGGACTGCACGATCGCATGACCCACAAGCCGAATGAACTCTCGGGCGGACAACGCCAGCGCGTGGCCATTGCGCGCGCACTTGTGAATGATCCTGCAATAATTCTCGCCGATGAACCCACAGGAAATCTCGATTCGAAAACTTCTGTCGAGATCATGGGATTGTTCGAAGCCATTCACAAAAGCGGGAATACGATCATCGTAGTCACGCACGAAGAAGAAATAGCAAAATATGCGCACCGCATCGTAAGATTGAAAGACGGATTAGTGGAGAAGGATAGTGTGAATAATGAAATTCACAAAGTGGCGGTGCCGCAGTTGTAAAATTTTTTTCTGAAAGATCTCTTTTAATTACGTATTCCTGAAACGAAGGAGATCGTGAGATGAAACAAATGATCTGCGATCCGTATATTCGTCCCGAACCTGTTCGGGATTCGTAATCTGTACACAATGACAATGAAAATTTACACCAAAACCGGCGACAAAGGTCAAACCTCATTGATCGGCGGAACACGCGTTCCCAAACATCACATTCGAATAGAAGCTTACGGAACGGTGGACGAACTCAATTCCTATTTAGGATTGCTTCGCGATATGATCGTGGAAGATCACACGAAAAAACTGCTCGTAGATATTCAGGATCGTCTTTTTACTATAGGATCCATTCTTGCTTCTGATCCTGAAAAGAGTAAAATGAAAATTCCGGAATTGAAAGGTGAAGATGTGACGCGGCTCGAAAAAGAAATTGATGCAATAGATGCTGTCGTTCTTCCAATGAAACATTTTGTTCTTCCCGGCGGCCATCTCACTGTTTCCCATTGCCACATTGCCCGCTGCATTTGCAGGAGAGCAGAAAGAAACATCACACATCTCGCCGAACAAGTTGATCTGAATGAACTCATCATTCAATATTTCAATCGACTCTCCGATTATCTCTTCATGCTTTCAAGAAAACTTTCTCACGATCTCGGTGCAGAAGAAATTCCGTGGCTTCCTAAATTGGACTAAGGAAGATGGATGATAGAAGACAGACATAATCATTTTTTTTTTTTTTTTTCTGCAATGAAAATGACTCCAACTTCCATCCTCTTTCATCCATCTTCCACCCATGCCAAACCTCATTTTTGTTGAAAGTTTATTACACTGCTGATATTCAGCCATATAATCACACGTAAAAATTTACCATCATCCGTCATTCCGATACACATTTTTCTATTTTTGCACGAAAATTGGTTCGAAAAAATGGAGTGCCTCCGGGAAACATTTTTTACGGCCAGGCGTTTTAAGTAACACAACTAAAATAGTTTATTATGTACTGGACACTGGAACTCGCATCGTATCTCGAAGATGCTCCCTGGCCTGCAACCAAGGAAGAGCTCATCGACTATGCCATTCGTTCCGGCGCTCCTATGGAGGTGATCGAAAATCTCCAGGAGATCGAAGACGAAGGTGAAGCGTATGAGTCCATTGAAGAGATCTGGCCGGACTACCCGACCAAGGAAGATTTCTTTTTCAATGAAGACGAATACTGAACACGCTCAATACATTCTGAAAAAAATTCAACTCAGGGGAACTCAAAAGGTTCCCTTGTTTATTTTCAAAAGACATTTCCAATGGTATTTTTGGAAATCAGATCAGATGCGGAATTCAAAAATGTTCAATACCAAATGACAAAACAACTTCTTTCATTCTTTTTCCGGAGTATTTTAAGACGCATTGGCATGTTTTTCATTGCGGAATGAAAATTGAGTTGTAATTTCATCGTCCAATAAAAAATGCGCAAAAGGAGATCAAATAGCGGCTTTTCATTCCTGGTGACCCTTACCGGCTGCATGTTCCTTTTCGCGTGTGTGAGTCCTGCGAATGCAACGGAAATATCACGGCAACTTTCTCTCAAAGGATACGAACTCTCATCGCGCAACATAGAAGTTCTGCGCGTTGCCGTTAAAAGCGGCCATTCTGTTCAACGCATTCTGCAACATCTTCATTTCGCTTTTCGTGACGCTTCGGCCGGTGCATATTTTTCTTCGCCTTCACACGGATCTTCATCGCCGCATTTCTTTGTTTTCGGCCGCCACATCAAACCGCGGCTGAAAACTATTTTCCTCTCCTTGCAGCGTAAAGAATAATTCTTTCTTCACTTCGAATGACCATCATTTTTTTCAACGATGGAATTCACTTCGCGGGAAATAAATTCCTGCATCAATCCTTCAATTTCTTTTAAAATCACCAGAGAGATTTCTCCTAAAAATATTTAACCATGTTTGAATTCTTATCCAAAGGCATTTCTTCCCTGCTCGGGGGATCCAAATCGGAACGCGATGTAAAGGAGATCATGCCTTATGTAGGTAAGGTGAATGAATTTTTCGAATCTTATTCTTCACTTTCCAATGATGAACTGAGAAATAAAACCAATGAATTCCGCGAGCGCATACGCGAACACATCAGCGATGAAGAAGCGGAAATAAAACAACTCAAAGAAGAAGCCGAAAAAGAAGGCATCGACATTCACGAACAGGAAAAACTTTTCAATAGTATCGACGAGATCGAAAAAAAAGTATTGAAAAAAATGGAGGACGTTCTCCTCGAGATCCTTCCTGAAGCTTTTGCCGTGGTGAAAGAAACTGCGAAACGTTTTTCTGAGCATGAAGAACTTATTGTTACCGCAACCGATCTTGACCGCGATCTCTCGGTGAAAAAAACGAACGTGATCATCAACGGCGACAAAGCACACTGGAAAAATACATGGATAGCCGCAGGAAATGAAGTGACGTGGAATATGGTTCACTACGATGTTCAGCTCATCGGAGGAGCTGTTCTTCACCAGGGAAAAATTTCAGAGATGGCAACCGGCGAAGGAAAAACACTTGTCGCAACTCTTCCGATGTATCTCAATGCGCTTCCCGGCCGCGGTGTTCATCTTGTGACGGTAAATAATTATCTCGCCCGACGCGACGCCGAATGGAACGGACCTATTTTCGAATTTCTCGGACTCACCGTTGATTGTATTGATCTGCACGAACCGAATTCTGTAGAAAGAAGAAAAGCATATCTCGCCGATATCACTTACGGAACAAATAACGAATACGGTTTCGATTACCTGCGCGATAACATGACACGTGAACCTTCTGAACTCGTGCAGCGCAAACATCATTACGCGATAGTGGATGAAGTGGATTCCGTTCTCATTGACGATGCACGTACTCCGCTCATCATTGCAGGGCCAACTCCGAAAGGCGACAATCACATGTTCAACGAGTTGAAACCGAAAGTGGAAAAACTTGTTGCCGCACAGCGTGCGTACATCAACGCGATCATTGCCGATGCAAAAAAATTATATGGCGATGGAAATTTAAAAGACAAGGAAAAAGAACGTGAAGCCGGAATGTATATTCTCCGCTGTCACCGCGGACTTCCGAAAAACAAAGCGCTCATTAAATTCCTGAGTGAACCCGGCGTGAAAGCATTGTTGCTTAAAACGGAAGGAACATACATGCAGGACAACAGCCGCGACATGCACAAAGTAGATGCGGAACTTTATTTTGTCATTGACGAAAAACACAACACGATAGAACTTTCTGAAAAAGGGATCGATCTGCTTTCGACGCATACCGAAGATCACAACTTTTTCATCCTGCCCGATCTTGCACTCGTACTTTCAGAAATTGAAAAACAATTTCCCGACGAAAAAGAACGCCTCGCAAAAAAAGAAGAAATTATCCGCGATTACAATATCAAATCGGAACGCGTTCACTCCATGCAGCAATTGCTGAAAGCATATTGTTTGTTCGAACGTGATGATGAATACATTGTTGCTGATGGAAAAGTGAAAATTGTGGATGAGCAAACCGGCCGCGTTCTCGAAGGACGAAGATATTCCGACGGATTGCACCAGGCGATAGAAGCAAAAGAAAATGTGAAGATCGAAGCGGCAACACAAACGTATGCGACGATCACTCTGCAGAATTATTTCCGGATGTATCACAAACTCGCCGGCATGACCGGAACTGCGGAAACTGAAGCGCAGGAATTCTGGACGATCTACAAACTTGACGTGGTTACCATTCCAACGAATCGCTCCATCACGCGAAAAGATGAACACGATCTCGTTTACAAAACAAAACGTGAAAAATACAATGCAGTCATTGAAGAAATTGTAAAGTGTGTGAATGCAGGACGGCCTGTTCTTGTGGGAACAACATCAGTGGAAATTTCCGAATTGCTTTCGAGAATGCTGAAGTTGCGCAACATCAAACACAATGTCCTCAATGCAAAATTGCACCAGAAAGAAGCGGACATCGTACAAGAAGCCGGGCAAAAAGGAACGGTAACGATCGCGACGAACATGGCGGGCCGCGGTACCGATATCAAACTCGGAGCCGGTGTGAAAGAAGCGGGTGGTCTCGCCATCATTGGTACAGAACGTCACGAGTCGCGGCGCGTGGACAGGCAGTTGCGCGGCCGTGCAGGAAGACAAGGTGATCCCGGTTCATCACAATTTTTTGTTTCGCTTGAAGATGATCTCATGCGTTTGTTCGGAAGCGATCGCATTGCGCGATTGATGGACAGGATGGGATTGGAAGAAGGAGAAGTGATCCAACATTCGATGATCTCAAAATCCATTGAGCGTGCGCAACGCAAAGTGGAGGAAAATCATTTCGGCACACGAAAACGTTTGATCGAATACGATGATGTGATGAATGCCCAGCGTGAAGTAATTTACAAACGCCGCCGCCACGCTTTGTTCGGGGAAAGATTGCAGCTCGACATTTCCAATATGATCCATGATGTGTCGGAGAACATGATCATCAATAATCACGAGCAGCAGAATTTTGCGCAGTTCGAACTCGATATGATCCGCGTTTTCGGAATGGAATCTCCGTTCAATGCAGAAGATTTTTTCAGGAGAAAACCTCCGGAACTTGTGGATGAACTCGATGAAAAAGTGGCGGAGCTTTACAAAGAAAAATCAAATGCGCTCGCGAGAAAAATGTATCCGGTGATCAAAGATGTGTATGAAAACCAGGGAGCGCAGTATGAAAATATTGTAACGCCGGTGACCGATGGAATAAAAACGCTTCAGTGTTTTGCCAATCTGAAAAAATGTTACGATTCGCAGGGAAAAGAAATGGTGCTCACATTCGAGAAATCGGTGGTGCTTGCGATGATCGACGATGCGTGGAAAGAACATCTGCGTGAAATGGATGATCTGAAAACTTCGGTGCAGAATGCAGTGTACGAACAAAAAGATCCGCTGCTCATTTACAAATTCGAATCGTTCGATCTTTTCAAACGCATGGTGGATGATACCAACCGCGAACTCGTTTCATTTTTGTTCAACGCACATCTTCCCGGATCGGAAGGACGTCAGCAAATTCAGCAGGCACGTCAGCGTGTTTCAATTCCGCAACCGAAATATCAAACGCAGCGCGAAGAAGTGGGCGGAGGGCCACAACAACAAATCCAGCAGCAACAGCAACAACAACTTGGAGGACCTAATCAACCCATGCCGCAACAGGAACGTCAACAGGTGCAGCAAGTGATACGTGATCAGCCGAAGATCGGGCGGAATGATTTGTGTCCGTGTGGTAGCGGGAAGAAGTATAAAAATTGTCATGGAAAGTAGTTGTCAGTAGCAGTTGTCAGCGGCAACGGCTTCGCACGAGATATTCAAGATTGAAAACTCAGGATATATTCTGAAAGGGGCGGATTTTTTTTATCAGCGCATTCAGTTCTATATTTGACAAAGTTCAATCAGACTTGCATGACGACAAAAGAAATTGAAAAACAGATCATCTCCTTCCGCGACGAGCGCAACTGGGAACAATTTCATTCTTTAAAAGATCTTTTATTGGGATTGAATATTGAATGTGCAGAGCTGTCGGAATTATTCCTCTGGAAATCGGAAGAAGAGATCGAAAAAATTCCGAAAGAAAAAATTGAACAAGAGCTGGCAGATATTTTTATTTTCCTGAATTACATTTCGCATCATTTTGATATTGATCTCGAAAAAGCTGTGACAGGGAAGTTGAAGCTCAATGCGGAGAAATATCCGGTGGAGAAGAGTTTTGGTTCGAATAAGAAATATGATCAGTTATGAGTTTTTACTTAGCGCCTTTGCGTCTTAGCGGTGAACAAAACTGTTGTAATGGAAGATAAATCCGGTCATAAACGCCGAGTTCGCTACAAAGGAACACATCCTAAGTCGTTCAAAGAAAAATACAAAGAACAGCAACCGGAAAAATATTCGGAAGATGTTTCAAAAATAATTGCGCAGGGAAAAACTCCGGCGGGAATGCATCGTTCCATCATGGTGAAGGAGATCATGGAATTTCTCCGGGTAAAACCTGGACAAACAGGAATGGATGCCACACTCGGTTATGGCGGACACAGCGCAGAAATACTGAAGCTATTAATGGGCAAAGGCTCGCCCGCCGAAGCAAAGCGCAGGTCGGGGAGATTATTTGCAACCGATGTTGATCCGATCGAATTGCCGAAAACAAAAGCGCGTCTGGAAGCGATGGGATTTACCAATGAAAACCTTGAAATAAGAAAATTGAATTTCGCAAACATCGATCTCATTGTCAATGAAAGTGGCCCGCTGAATTTTGTTCTTGCCGATCTCGGTGTTTCTTCCATGCAGATCGATGATCCTGAAAGAGGGTTTTCTTTTAAAACAGAGGGGCCGCTCGATCTGCGCTTGAATCCTAAGAGCGGAAAACCGGCTGCTGCACTGCTCAAAACAATTTCGCGCGATCAACTGGAGAATATTTTTCACGAAAATTCTGACGAACCTCATTATGATACTATCGCATTTGCAATTACGGCTGCGCTCCGGAAAGGAAAAATTATTGAGACTACAACGCAATTGAAAAATATTATCGAGGATGCATTGGAATTTCTTCCGGCGGCAACACGAACCGAAGAAATAAAGAAAAGTTGTCAGCGTTGTTTCCAGGCATTGCGCATAGAAGTAAATCAGGAATTTGAAGTGTTGGATAAATTTCTTGAAAAGCTTCCGGGCGCACTTGCACCGGGAGGACGTGTTGCGATTCTTACTTTTCATTCGGGTGAAGATCGTCGCGTGAAAAAAGCATTCCAGCATTATTTCCGTGAAGGAATTTTCAGTGAATGGTCGAAAGATCCCGTTCGCCCCTCGGCAGAAGAGATGAATTCAAATCCAAGATCGAAACCGGCGAAGTTGAGATGGGCTGTGAAAGAGTAGGCAGTAGTCAGAGCGCATTCCAAAATATTGTAATTTTATTTTACAACGAATGAAAAATTATTTTCTTCTCCTGTTATTTTTTATGGCAACGCTTCTGCATTCGCAGGCAGTTTCCGACAGTGCATGCCGTGATTTTCATACCGGTAATTTTTACGTGAAGGGAATGAGCAATCTCATCGTGGAGCGGGACAGCGCAACGCAGACAGAAAAAAATCTGCTCGACAATACGTATGTGAAAATGAGTGTGACCTGGACGAGCGCGTGTACGTACGAGTTGCGTTACATCGATTCGAATAAAAAAAGAGAAAGAAAAAAGTGGAAAAAAATTATAGTGCTTGAGGTGACGATCAACGAAACGCAGGAAGACAGCTATCATTTTTCGGAGACATCGGTTGCATTTGCAGAACCGGTGACCGGTACATTGGTAAGAAAACCGTAGCGATTTATTTTATGGCTGAAAAATTTTATTCTCAAAAAAAGCGGGAACCGATTTGATTCCCGCTTTGCAATGTTTCTTTCCGTATGCGCACGAATAAATTCGCGGACCAGGTTGTCATCATTCCAATTCAATTTTCCTTACCACATTACCTTTCGCCGTTTTTACCTGTAGCAAATAAATTCCGCGCGGGAGATCTGTTGTATTGATATTCACTTTTGTATTTCCGGATGAAGTGGTTTCCGATGAATACATAGTTTGTCCAAGCATATTCACAAGATTCAACCTGATTTTTTCTGTTGAGGCAAATTGCAATTCAACCGTCACAAAATTATTTGCCGGATTCGGATAAACAGAAATTCCGATCGCGTCATTTGCAGAATGAATTCCCGTGCAAGCATCCACAACGATCACAGACGTTGCCGTGCCTGTGCAGCTTGTAGAATCGGTGTACGTGTACGTGATCGTTTGCGCGCCCGCACCTGCAGATGCAGGATCAAAATTTCCTGCAGTCACTCCGGGGCCGGAATAAGTTCCTCCCGCCGGCGATCCTCCGCTCAATGCAAATGCGCCGTCGTCAACACAAACAGTATCGTATCCTGCAGTGGAATAAGTAACATTTAAATTTCCGATGCTGCATACCACAGGCGTGCGCCCGCTCGTGCATGCAGGCAATGCAACCTGCCAGTTGTAGAGATAATAATAATATCCGCTTCCTGCAGAAGAACCGGTAATGCTAAGCACGCCAGGCAGTGTGTAAGGATAAGTTGGCCCGCTGTTGTTGCGATACAAATTCATTTGCGTTCCGCCAATGCGATAAGTTCCCGGTGTGAGCGGAATATTCAGCGTAATCGTATGTACTCCTGTCGATGGAACATTCACCGTGTAGTTGTTGATGAGATTTCCGCTTCCATCCCACAATGAAAAAGTTTTATTTCCTGATGAACCTGCATTCACATCACCGGTGAGCAGTGTGCAATTTGAATACACGGTGAATTCAAGATATTGTGTCGATGTGTTGTTGTGTTGTCCGCCGGTTCCGAAATTGTAGGATGGCGGCCCCACATATCCCGGTGGTTGCGGAACAGAATTTTCTACGTAGTAAGTTGTGGTTGTATTTAAAACAGGTGTGGTGAAAGTTGTTCCGCTTCCCAATGAATTTCCTCCTGTGGAATTTGCATACCAATCAAGATTTCCTGTTCCACTTGCATTGAGCGTGAAACTCGTGGAAGAACAACTGTTCACATTCGATGATGTTGGCTGAGCAGGAGGATTGATCGTGACCATTGCAGTTTGCAGAATGGAATCGGCGCCGCACGCAGAATTTACAGAAACAAAAACATTGTAAGTTCCCGCTTGCGTGTAGGTGTGCGAAGGAGAAAATACTGTGCTTGTTGTATTGTCGCCGAAATTCCAGGTTGCATTCTGCGCGTTCGTACTTGTGTTTGTAAAATCTACCGTAACCGGAACGGAGCAGGATTGTGTAATGTCGGCAGTGAAAGAAGCGGAAACAGTTCCTGAAAAAACAGGCCCGACACCAACAGCGTACCATGCATTGGTCGTTGAAATTACTTCGGGCGAACATCCCCCGTAAAGATCATTCGCAGCTTGTATGGTTGCTACTCTTGCTGCCGCGTAATCCGTATTCGGCGTCATGTAAACAGTGAGAGCGCGGAATTCGATGAGTTGCGCTTCCGCCATAGTGATGCCGGTAACATTGTATGTGTCGTTGTTGTCATTTGTTCCGCTTCCGCCCTGGCACAATAAATAATACCAGTAAATAAATGGTCCATTATTATTATGCGGTTCTCCACCCGGATCCCAATATTGTCCCATGTAAGTGTTGGGTTGCGGCCCGGGATAAAATGAATTATGCGGATCAGACATGTCACGGAATCCCTGCCCATTGATGCTAATATCATTTCCCATGTGCCAGTCCCACTGTGTAGGTCGCGCATAAGCTTCAATACTTGTTCCGAAAATATCACTGTTGCCTTCGTTGAGTGCATCTGCTTCGCCACCATTTAATCCTGCAGTGAACGTTGTGAGTCCGTGAGTAATTTCATGACCGCACACATCAAGCCCGGTCATCTCGGTATATCCCTGCGAAACATCTCCGTCTCCATAAGTCATTTCCTGTCCGTCCCAAAATGCATTCACAAAATTTGTACTGTAATGCACATAACTGATCAATGCAAATCCGCTTCCGTCTATACTGTTGCGCCCTTGCACGTTCATGTAATAATCATACGTCATCTCTGCTCCCCAGTGCGCATCTTCTGCTGCCTGGTTGGGAGGAGAAAGATTCCATGTGCTGGAATTATTGGTAAAATCTGTATTCGTATAATTCGTGGTGTTGTTCATGTTATACGTTTGAATTCCGTTTCCTCTTCCTGTTTCCTGCAGGCGATAATTGTTCACTGCAAAATTATCAGAGGTCATTGTCCGGGTTCCGCTGTAAAGTGTATTCGCAGTTCCTACAACGTCGGCAGTGTGAATTCGTTCTTCATCAGAAACAAATTCTCCCGTTTGCGCATCAATGTAAATGTACGCGCGTGAAAGAGGTTCCTCCGCATAAATGTCGAACTTCCACGCAAGGCGCATAGACGCTGCAGAAAAATCACTTCCTTTTTTATGGACTACGGTAAGTTCTCCTTTAGGATAAAATGTGAACGAAGGATCGTTGTGCACAATTTTCATCTGCGCTTCTTCCGTTTTATTTTCCCATTTATATTTTACCGCGTGCACTTTGTTGAGTGCATCCTGCAGTGCAGCCGCTTCAGAAATATTTGCAGCGAAAGAAGTATTCACATCACGGTAAAGATCGCCGTTGAATGAAACCACTTTTCCGTTTTTGATATGTGCGATGATCATGGAACCATCTACAGGATAAATCCCGACATATTCTTTGTAGCGCACATTCGTGTAACCGATCTTGTCGGTTTCTGAGCTGTATGATTTAAAAGTGATCGCCGGATTCAGTTTGAAAAAATCCGTCATCCATGGAATTAATTCCGTTTGACTTATTTCGCTTCCCGGATTGAATTTTATAAAATTCGGAAGACTGGTTAGCTTACTGTAAGCAATTACCGTTGCCCCTTTCGGATGGCTAAAATCTGACTGCTGGGCGTGTATAGTGAGAGACAGTGTAAGTGCAGCAGTGATGAAGAAAGCGTTGAATTTTCTCATTGGTGTGTAGCTTTTTGTAAGAATGAATTTCCGGATGAATTCCGCAACACAGGGTAGATGCATCAGTTGCGGCATAGTGAAGGTAGGAAAACGAAAGTTAAAAACAAAGGGAGAATAAAATCGGGAAAATACCTTCCGTTCCCATTAGAAAATGCACGGATTTGTATCTTCGCAACATTCACCTCTTCACGCTAATCCCGCTTCAATGAAAAAGTCATTTCTCCTTTTCCCACTTCTTCTTTTGTTGATCTCTTCCTGCACGCATAAGCCATCGTTTGCATGGAAAGATTTTCCTTCGGTAATGGCCGTCGCTACGAAATTAGATAATGGTTATTCGCTTTATTCAACGACCGAATATTATTATGCGCTCGCAAAAAAAGCAGAGGGCTGGTATCTCGTGAAGAAAGATTTCATTGGAGGAAAGATCATTGCTTCGGAATTGTACTGGTCGTCGAAAACAAAAAGTTATCGTGTACTGCCGCTTTCATTCTGGAAGAACGATACCGGGAAAGGCAGTGCTCAATCGATGATCAATTCTGTGAACGGAACGCAGTACGGCTACGATCATGAAATTTATTTCGGTTATCCGGGATGGGAGAATGATGTGATACACGAACTCGAAGGAGCAGAGCTGAGCGATACATTGCTGGAGAGTCTCGGGCGCGCGTACGAGCAGAAATCGTTGGATATCCTGCGTCCCGATAATGATCAGGATGTGGATGGCAAACATCCGGTGCTCACTGATCGCGAAGCGCAGGAAGTTTCTGATTGGGTGAACAAAGAAATTGAAGCGTATAAAAAAATTGAAGCACACGACCCGCATTACGAAACACTGGTGGGAAAAATAAAAACGAAGATTGGCAACACGTACATGTACGCGTGGTCGGAGTTGTGCACGCGCGGGCGCCCGGATGATGCAAAAAAATTCATAGTGAGCGGACTTTACGATCCGATGATGATCGATTATGCAAAAAACTGTTTGAACAGCGCCGGCAAAAATGCGATCATTTTCTGCAATGGAGATGATGATACGTACGTGTTGTGGTACGTGCAGGAAGAATCGGGAATGAGAAAAGATGTTGCTGTGGTGAATGTGAGTTTACTTTCCATTCCCGACTGGATGTATTACTGGAAAGACAAATACGGATTTGAATTGGGCATGTCTCAGAATTTTTATCGAAGTAAATTGAGTGATATTATTTACCCGAACACCAGCATTCAATCCAATAGTTATTTCCGCAACCAGCAAACGATGCGCGACATTCGCGATGCGTGGGATTCGAAAGATCAAACGTGGTTCCTGGATAATAACGGAGAAACAGTATTTTATCTTCCGCACGATCAATTCCGTTTCACATTCGCAGAAGCTGATTCTTCCGTCATTGATCTTAAACTTGACCTGGGAATTATTTACAAAGGTTACTTCGCGATGTTCGACATTACGGCTTCAAATTATAAAGAGCGGCCGGTTTATTATCAATCCACCATCGGAACAGATGTTACGCATCCTGTGCTTGAAGGTTTGCGTGGCGAAGGTTTGCTCAATCATTTTGATCCTGATTTTTATTCCACTGATGAATATGCAGCATTACATTACAACCTGGCTAAGTTTGAAACGAATCTTGACACGTATGTTTATTCCGCGGGCGATGTAAATAATATCCAGGCATCCGGTTTGTTTGCCAATTATTTTTACCAGTACTCTTACCTCACAGAACTTTATCTTGACCGGCGCGACACTGTTTCAGCTAAAAAAACTTTTGAAGCGTGTATCCATAAATTGCCTTTGAATAATATTCACAATCCATCTGTCACATTCACCATGGCGATAGAAGCGGTAAGGATGGGTGAAAAAGATAAAGGAGAAGAACTCATTCAAAACGGCATCGGCGACATGAAAGACTGGCACCGGAAAGATGCACACAAGGATGAACTCGAACAGAATATTGCTTACGTCGATTACCTGACTACATTTTGCGATGATCATAATATGCCGCAGATGGAACAAAAATTAAAAGATGAAAGTGAAGCATTGAAAGCGCTGAAGAAATAAAAATTGCGTTATGAAGCATTTCCTGTTTTGCATTTTCATTGCGGCAATTATTTTTACAGTATCCTGTTCGCATTTCGACGCGTCTCAATTCAGGAAATATCCTTCGTTGAAAGAAGTGGTGAAGGAATTCGAAGAGCGTTATGAGTTGTACACGAACGACAGTTCGTACATGACGATGGTAAAAAAACCAACAGGATGGTGCATTGATAAAATTTCCAGGAGAACAGGAATGCCGCTCAGCGAAAAAATTTTCTGGTCGCTGAAGGAGAACGGGTACATTCACATTCTGAAAAATTATTTCAAAGATGAATTTTCCACTGCTAAAACCGAGCATTTCGACATCAGCGACCCCGGAAAAATAAAAGAGTATAGCCTGATGATCTATTTCGGTTACAACGAGTGGGCCGATGATGTGATCCACGCACTCGAGGGGCACGAAATTTCAGACACGCTCAAAGAATGTCTCGGCAGGGCTTACCAGGAAAAATGCATCGGGGTCGCGCGCCCGGGACAGCGATACAATTTTCATTTGCAGGACAGAAAAATGACAGAAGAGGAAGGAAAGAAATTCTGTGATTACGCAGACAAGGAGATCGCACTGTACAAAGAAATACTCGAACACGATTCACTGTATGAAACTCCTTTCGGAAAAATAAAAACGAAACTGGGAAACACGTATATGTTTGCGTGGGCCGAACTCATTGCGGGAGGACAAACCGATAGGGCGGGGCAATATCTCGTGAAAGGATTGTATGAAAAGGAAATGATCTCTTATGCGGAGAACACTTTGAATTCGGCAGAAAAGAATGCTATCATTTTTTCCAGGGTTGATGACCGTACATTTCCGCTTTGGTACGCGCAGCAGGTTCTGGGTGTTCGGAAAGATGTTGCTGTTATCCAGATCGATCGTTTTGACATTCCCAATTTTCTTTTCGATTGGAAGCAGCGTTATCATTTCGATCTCGGGATGAACGGGAAATTCTACAGCGATTCGCTCACCGATTTTTTATACGTGAATGCCAATGAAGCGGAACGGACAATGGGAATAGATACAGTAGCTGTTTCATTCGCGGATATCCGCGATGCTTATGAAAAAAAGGACGTGAATTATTTTATTAAAGATGCCGGCGATAAAAAAATATTCAAGATTCCTTTCAATAATTTTCGTTTAACGTTCAACGCATTTGACGACAGTTGCACGAAGTTCAGCATCCGCTATGATTATTTTACAAAAAGCCAGATGGCAGTCTTCGATATCATTGCTTCGAATTATCCGCAACGCCCCATCTATTTTCAGCATGCGGATGCCGATTTTTATTACAAACCTTTTACGGGGGCCATGCGCGAAGAAGGAATTCTCATTCGTTTCAATCCTTCCGACACAGATTCGCACAATGCAAACGGATTGAGGCAGAATCTGGCCGCCTTCCGGAAAAATATGGAACAATATTCTTTCCCGGTGAACGATGTTCAGCACCTGCAATTAAACCAGGCGTACATCGACTATATAGTGATCTGGAATAATTTCATGCTATCGAATTTCATTGCCGGCGATACTGTTGAAGCAAAAAAAATAATCGACCAGTATGTGATTAAGATGAAATTGAGTGAATTCGACGGGCCGCTTCCCTATCTCATTGCCGGAACAGATTATTTATTTGTCGGCGAAAAAGGCCGTGCAAGAGAATTCCTCACCAGGGGACTGTCAAAAATGAAAAGCTGGCACCGCGATCATAAACATGAGGATGAACTTGTATTTCACATTGACGCTATGAATTACGTCACCAATTCCTGCAAACAATATGGGCTTGATGATTTGCAGCAGGAATTTGCAGATGAAAAAGAAGCGCTGGAAAAGATGAATGAGTAGGTTGTATTCAATTACAACCACAATTATTTCCAATGAGTGGCGGATTGAAAAGAAGGATTTTCGCCGTGGAATCTTTCACGCAGGTAGAAAAATAAATTTCCCGTGCTTTTCCTTTTATAGTAAGCTTCACATCGTATTCATGGCAGGGTTCTTTCTGTGCCTGGCTTTTATCAAAATCAACTTTCCCGTCCGCAAAAGATTTTTTCACATCGTCCATCGTGAATCCTTCGCATTTCATTTTACATAACAAAGAAGAATCCACATCTATTTTTTTTATCAGCGAAAGGAAGGTCATCACGCGGTTCGACGGAAGCCATCCGCCATAATCGCGGTGGCCATTGTGGAAAAATGTAAGCCAAACAATGATAAGCCCGAAGCCGAAGCCGGTAAGATAAAGTCGTATGCGCCGTGCCCAGTTCATGTGAGTTCTGAGTTCTGAGTTCTGAGTTTGGAGAAATTGAAGGGTCTGAAAAACTTTCTGTGAAAGCAGAATAATCCCAAAAATGGAAAATGGAAAATGGAAAATGGAGATTCCATCAGAATGCAGCAACCAACAGATCGATATCCTTCGAAGGAATTTTATAAACTTCCCCGAGATATTGATTCGTGAGAATTCCGTTGTAAATGTAAACGCCGTTGCGGATACCGGTATTTTGCCGCAGCAGCGGAGTGAGTCCGCCTTCTTCACCCATGTTCTGCAGAATAGGAGAGAAGATCGTACTCAGCGCATACGAGGCCGTGCGCGCAACGCGTGATGCGATATTCGGAACGCAATAATGGATCACACCGTGTTTTCTGAAAACAGGACTGGTGTGATTCGTCACTTTCGAAGTTTCAAAACATCCGCCCTGGTCAATGGAAACATCCACGATCACCGCGCCGGTTTTCATTTCCGCCACCATGTTCTCACTCACCACACACGGAGTTCTTCCGCCGCTCGCGCGCAAAGCACCGATGGCCACATCAGCCGTGCGCAAATGTTTCATCAGCACTTTCGGTTGAATGATTGAAGTGAAGATCCGTGTGCCGATATCACTCTGCAATCGACGCAAACGATAAACAGAATTATCAAAAACTTTCACGGTCGCTCCCAAACCGAGCGCCGCGCGCGCTGCATATTCGCCGACTGTGCCTGCGCCTACGATCACAACTTCAGTCGGAGCAACGCCGGAAATTCCACCGAGAATTGCGCCCTGCCCGTTATTCACATTCGAGAGATATTCTGCAGCAATGAGAATGGAAGTTCCTCCGGCTATTTCTCCCATAGAGCGGATCACCGGGAAAACGCCGTCTTCATCTTTAATCCATTCGAATGCGAGCGCTGTAATTTTTTTCTCTAATAATTTTTTCAGAAAATTTTCCGGTTGTGCCGGAAGCTGGAGCGTGGAGAGCAACATTTGTTTCGGCTGCATGAATGCAATTTCCGAAAGAGAAGGCGGTGCCACTTTGAGAATGAGTTCTGCCTGCCTGTAAACTTCCTCTGCCGTCACTGCGATCTGCGCACCGGCTTCCGAATAATCTGTGTCCTGGAAATTCGCACTTTTTCCAGCGCCGCTTTCCACGATCACATGATGACCGTTATTGATGAGCAATCCTACATCATCCGGTACGAGTGAAACACGATTTTCCTGGAAGGAAATTTCTTTTGGAATACCAATACTTAGTTTTCCCTTTTTCTTCGCCACCTCCAGCATCTCTTCTTTCGGCAACAATGCTCCTTTTGTAAGGGAGAGAAGCACGTCTTTCGATGTTTTCATAGGAGAATTTTTCGCAGGTATTAAAGATACGAATTAGTTAGGAGCGGGGAGAGTGGAGTTCGGAGAATTTTACTGTTGCCTTCATTGAAAATATCTTTTCCTGTTTCATTCTGAAAACTGCCGCTGGCGCTGTATCGACCGAAGTCGAGATGCTACTGCTTACTGCCTACTGTCCCTTCTTCCACCACTTCCCCGTTTTCGCAGCGCAACATTCTCGAAGGAAAATTATTTACCACCAGCATATCATGCGTAGCAACGATTACGGCTCTCCCGCTTTTGCCAATGTCGCTCAGGAGTTTTACAATTCCCGCAGAAGTTTCCGGGTCAAGATTTCCAGTTGGTTCATCAGCGAGAATAATGTCAGGATCATTGAGCAATGCGCGCGCAATGGAAACACGCTGCTGTTCGCCGCCGGAAAGTTCGTGCGGAAGTTTGTGCCCCTTCGTCACTAATCCCACTTTATCGAGCGCTTCCTGTGCACGTTCAGCCATCTTTTTTTTGTCCTTCCATCCGGTGGCCTGCATCACAAAAAATAAATTATCATTCGCACTCCGGTCATACAACAATTGAAAATCCTGGAAAACGATACCGATCTTCCTTCTGAGAAAAGGAATTTCTTTTTTCTTTATTGTCGAGAGATCGAATCCTGCAATGTTTATCATTCCTTTCTGCAGCGGAACATCGAGGTACATGGTTTTCATCAGTGAACTTTTTCCGCTTCCTGTTTTTCCCACCATGTAAACGAATTCGCCTTTGTCAACTGTGAAATTCACATTGTTCAGCACCATGTTGTGTTTCTGGTACACGCAAACTTTTTCAACGCGGATAATGGAGTCGAGTCCCATGCGATGCAAACGTATTGAAAAACTTCAATGCAGTGAAAATGAAATTCCGAAAATTCTCAGCAGGAATTGAACATTTTTTTTCTGCAAATTCATTTCTATTGACGAAAAGTATCATTCAATTGCAAAAAAAACAAAAACGGCAAACAGGAAACCGATAACCGAAAGCCAGTGCACTAATGTCAACAAATCAGCGTTAATAACTAAGAAACTACCTCTCCATCCTATGGCGTGACCCGTACTAATTTTAGTCGCTAATACCTGCGGCAAATGCGCGGTCACTTTTCATTCATCTGTTTTTTTCTTTTTCTCCTGCTCTTCGCGAATGGTTCCCTTCGTGCGCAGCAAACGAAAGTTTACACCGATAAGAATGTGTTCTATCGTGATGCACTCGATCTTTTCGAAAAACAGAAATACGCCGAAGCACAGGAAGAATTTGATAAGATTGTAACAAATTCCACCGACAAAAAAGACCTCGTCGCTATTGATGCAGAATATTATGCTTCCATTTGCGCGTACGAACTTTTTAATAAAGACGCGGAACTCCGCCTCAAACAATTTCTTTCCGATCACCCGGAATCGCCGCGATGCAGGGAAGTACGGTTCGATCTCGGAAAATATAATTACCGGAAGAAAAAATTCGAAGAGGTGCTTCGCTGGTTCCGTGAAGTGGATACGTACGATCTGAAACCCGAAGAACTTTCTGAATTTTATTTCAAACGAGGGTATGCGCATTATGAACTCGGGCAAATAGATTCTGCAAAAACAGATTTCTATACCATCAAGGATGAAAATTCGAAATATGCTCCTTCTGCAGATTATTATTATTCACACATCGCCTATACGCAGGGAAATGACGAGACCGCGTTACAGGGATTTCAGAAACTTTCTGCCGATGAAACGTTCGGCCCGGTAGTGCCGTTTTACATTGCGCAGATCTATTTTCTGCAGGGAAAATACCAGGATGTGATCGCGTACGCTCCGCCCTTGCTCGATTCTGCAAAACACGCCGGCGAGATTGCGCATCTCATTGGCGCTTCGTATTACCGCACCGGGAAATTCAAAGAAGCCGCTCCTTACCTGTTGCGTTATCACAACGACGCGCGCAACTACACGCGCGATGATGCGTACGAGCTCGCGTATGCATATTACAAAACTTCCGATTTCGAATATGCGAAACAATATTTTCAGGAAGCCATCGCCGATTCTTCCGACGCGCTCGCGCAGAATGCGTGGTATTATCTCGCCGACACCTACCTGAAATCGAATGATAAACCTTCGGCACGCAACGCATTCCTGAAAGCATCGTCTATGAAATTCGATCCTGTTATCCGGGAAGATGCATTGTTCAGTTCCGCAAAACTTTCTTACGAACTTGATTTTTCTCCTTTCAATGAAGCCATCGTTTCGCTCAATGAATATCTCTACGAATTTCCGAACACGCCGCGCCATGATGAAGCGTACACTTTGCTCACGAATGTTTACCTGAGTTCGAATCATTACAAGGAAGCGCTCGCATCCATCAGCAAAATCAGGAATCTTCCTCCCACTATGCAATCCACTTACCAGCAGATCGCTTACAATCTCGGAATAGAAGATTACCGGAAACCCGATTTTGACGGAGCTATTGCCGCCTTCGATCAGTCACTCACTTACCCGGTGAACCGCGAGCTGAATTCGAATGTGCATTACTGGAAAGCCGAAACTTATTACGCAAAAGCCCAGGCGAAAAAAGACTCATCGCTTTTCGGCAAAGCAATTTCCGAATACCAGCAATTCCAGGTCACACCCGGTGCAACTGTTCTGCGGAATTACAATACATCGAATTACAATATCGGTTATTGTTATTTCCAGCAGGGAAACTGGAATGCATCCATGATCGCATTCCGGAAATATATTCAGAATAAAAATTCATTCGATTCTGATGAGCGCATCTTCGATGCATACGTGCGCATGGGCGATGGATATTTCCGGCTGAAAGATTTTGCAAACTCTGCCGATTTTTATTCGAAAGCAGTTGCAACGCAGAAACCGGGCGATGCGTTCCGCGATTACGCGATGTTCCAGCAGGCAATGGCGCTGGGTTACGAAGGGAAAGACAATGACAAAGCCGCTATGCTGAAAAAAATGCGCGAGACCTATCCTCATTCGGAATATTTCCTGCAGGGGCGTTACCAGGAGGCGCGCACGCTGCACGACATGCGCATGTACACGGAGGCGCTCGCCGCGTACAAGGAAGTTTATGATCTGAAACCGAACGGGCAATATGCAATTCCGTGTTTGAAATACATGGGGCTCATTTATCATACCCAGAATGATAATGACAATGCACTGGCAGAATATAAAAAAGCGATCGCGCAACTCGGGAATTCCAAGGGAACGGATTTTGCGGAGATCATGCGCGAGATCAAAACCATTTACATTGCTAAAGGGCAGCTCGATCAGTGGGAAAGTTACGCAGCTTCGGTCGGCTATACCGAATCAGTAGCAACTGCCGACAGCACTTCTTACGTGGTTGTGTTAAAACACTACCACGACGGAAATTGCGGCGATGTGCTGGCGCAGGCCAGCAAATACATACAGAAATATCCTTCGGGAATTTACATTACCGATGTGCACTACATGCGTGCGGAGTGTTCGTTCAGGGAAAATGATCTCGCCACAGCGCTGGAAAGTTATCTTGCTATCCTGGGTAAGAACAGTTCGAATTATCTCGAACGCTGCCTTACGCAAAGTGCCTACATCTATTACAAGCAGGATGATTTTTCCAATGCGCAGAAAATGTATGAACGTGTGGAAAACGAATCCTCCAATCCCGATCAGAAAAATGTGGCGAGGATCAATCTCATGCGTTGCTGGGTGAAACTCGGCAACAATGATTCAGCGGCATTTTATGCTCAGAAAGTTCTTTCCATTCCGAAAGTTCCGAATGATGTGCTCGGGCAGGCGCATTTTCTCATTGGTAAATCCGCATTGGCATCCATGGATTATGCGACGGCGAAGAAAAATTTTGAGGATGCAGAAAAACTTCTGCCGAATACAGAATCCGCTGCCGAATCGCGTTACCAGTTGTGCTGGATAAAATATTCGAACAAAGAATATAAAACCGCGGAGAAAGCTTTGCTCAAGGAGATCAATGATTATGCAGGATTCTCCGAATGGAGCGGGAAAGGATGGCTGTTGCTTTCCGATGATTATCTCGCACTGAAAGATACGTTCCAGGCGAAAAATGTTTTGAAGATCTATATTGACAATGGCGATGTTCCCGAATTGATCCAGCAGGCAAAAGATAAACTCGCGACGATCGAATCCATGCAGCATCATGCAGAACGAAAAAAGGACGAGGACATTATTCTCGGCCCGGGCGATAATAAAAATGAGGATAACGGGAACGGGGGCGGACAATGAAAAAAATATTCGCCATCATTCCATTTTTATTTTTCGTGATCGTATTGCGATCGCAGAACGGATTTCAGCTGGAAGCGGTGGGAAGTGTTTCGCCCATCATTCTCGATCATGTGGATAAGATCACGGATACGGCAGCTACAAAAGATACCGTGCTGGCTCCACCGGCGTTCACTTACCCCGTGCAGAGTAAAAAATTCGAAACCACAGTTCACGTCGATACCATAAAAGCGGCGAAACTCGGAAATGAACCACTGAATAA
Organism: Bacteroidota bacterium; assembly: GCA_016194975.1. Classification (NCBI taxonomy): domain Bacteria; kingdom Pseudomonadati; phylum Bacteroidota; species Bacteroidota bacterium. The sequence continues at coordinate 18,554 of JACQAM010000025.1, read as the reverse complement.
ACTTTACAGAACTTACGCGAAGATCGGTGTCGGAAATTATTCCTCTTTTACCGGGGAATTCTCTGTGATGAATCTTCGTTCTAAAAAGAATTCATGGGGAATGCACGCAAAGCATTTCAATGCAGGAAGCGGGCCGAAAGATGTGCCCGGTGAATATTCCGGTTTCTCGCGCGAGCAGGTGAATATTTTCGGAAAAACTTTTCTTCCGCATCATGTGCTTTATGGTGGGTTCGATTATGATCACAATAATATTTATGATTATGGATCAGCTGCTGATACAGCGTTCATCACTAAAAAAGCAAGCAGGCAATTCTTCGATCTCTATTCTGCGAATGCTTCACTCACTTCCCAGTTCACCGATTCATCACGCATCAATCACAGGATCGGTGTGAAATATTATCACTTGTCTGATCGCTACGATATTCATGAAGACAACATTGCGCTGAATGTAACGGCAGGCCGTTTCATCCGCACGGAACATCTCGGCGTAGCACTTTCTGCCGATCACAACCGCAATTCGGGATATGATACCACTTCAAATACCATCATTCGTTTTGTTCCGCAATTCTCGGCACACAGTGATAAATTCGATGCGAGCGCCGGCTTCGGATTGTATTTTGATATCACTGGAAATAATTCGCTCACTTATTTTCTTCCGCAGGCGAGCGTCAGTTACAATATCATCAACCACATCATCATTCCCTATATCACGCTTGGGAGTTCGCTGGAAAGAAATAATATGTTTTCACTTTCTCAGAGTAATCCGTTCCTGTTAACGAATCAGGTTTTCACATCAAAAAATTCCCTGCACAAATGGGAACTGAGCGGTGGATTGCGTGGCAGCCTTTCTTCAGAAATAAATTATGATGTGCGCATGACAAGAGTGGATATCGATAACATGCCTTTCTTCGTGAACACAACTTTTGCACAGGATCCGTTGCGGAATAAATTTTCTGTGGTGTATGATAATGTGAATCTCGTGCAGGTGCATGGACAGATGAGCTGGCAGCATTATGAAAAAATAAAAGTGATCGCGAGCGGGGAATATTCCCAATATAAAATGACGAAAGAACTTCATCCCTGGCACACACCGGCATTGCGACTGAGTTTGATGGGCGAATACAATCTCGCTGATAAGATCATTGCACGCGTGAATGTTTTTTATCTCGACGGCCAGTACGCAAAACTTTCTGATGGATCAGGAACGACTGTTGTTCAGCTGAAAGGATTGACGGATGTGAATGTCGGGCTCGAATACCGCTACTCGAAATTTCTTTCCGGCTTCATTGATCTCAACAACATCGCCAACCAGCGCTATGAAAGATGGTACGGATATCCCACGCAGCGTTTCAATTTCATGGCCGGGCTCACGTATACTTTCTGACCCGTTTTTCGTTAATTTGAATACGTAAGAAAAAAGGGGGTATAAAAATAGCTTTCCGGGGGACGGTTCCCGGCATTTATTTTTTGAACATTTTGTTAATAAAAAGCACCCGTTTATCAACGTCATAAATCGTCCTTATTATCCATGAAATTGAGTATATTTGTGTAAGTAATAAAATCAATGAATTCTCCCCTAATAACATGGAAGAAATTGTGAAGGAAAAAGAATCAGATTACTCCGCAGACAGTATCCAGGTACTTGAAGGTTTAGAAGCAGTTCGCAAACGCCCTGCTATGTATATCGGCGATGTCAGCACCAAAGGTCTGCATCATCTCGTGTACGAAGTTGTAGATAACTCTATCGATGAAGCGCTCGCCGGCCACTGCAAAAATATTCGTGTTACCATTCACGAAAATAATTCGGTTTCCGTTCGTGATGACGGCCGCGGAATTCCTGTCGATATGCACCTCAAAGAAAAACGTTCAGCGCTCGAAGTGGTGATGACCGTTCTTCATGCCGGTGGAAAATTCGATAAAGATTCTTACAAAGTTTCCGGCGGACTTCACGGCGTTGGTGTTTCGTGTGTGAATGCACTCTCTACGCACCTGCAGGTAACTGTTTTTCGCCAGGGAAAGATGTGGCAACAGGAATACAATATCGGCAAGCCATTGTATCCGGTAAAAGAAGTTGGTGAAAGTAATGATCACGGCACAGAAGTGAAATTCACTCCTGATGCAACCATCTTCACGACTACCGAATATAATTATGATACCATTGCATCGCGCATGCGCGAATTGTCCTATCTCAATAAAGGAATTAATATTTCACTGACTGATGACCGGAATAAAGATGAAAACGGTGTCGCATTTTCAGAGATGTTTCATTCAGATGGAGGACTCCGAGAATTCGTCGCTTATCTCGATGCCAATCGTGAAAAACTTATTGACGATGTGATCTACATGGAAGGTGAACGAAATGCAATTCCTGTGGAAGTGGCCATGCAATACAATACTTCGTTCAGTGAAAATCTTCACACGTACGTCAATAACATCAACACGCACGAAGGCGGGACACACGTCGCCGGTTTTCGCCGCGGACTTACGCGCACACTGAAAAATTATGCTGATAAAAATGGAATGCTTTCCAAACTTAAATTTGAAATTAACGGCGATGATTTCCGCGAAGGACTCACCGCAGTTATTTCAGTGAAAGTTCAGGAACCGCAATTCGAAGGACAAACAAAAACAAAACTCGGCAATGGAGAAGTGGATGGCGCAGTAGCATCTGCCGTTGGAGAAATGCTTTCGAATTATCTCGAAGAACATCCCAAGCAGGCGCGAATGATCGTTGATAAGGTTATCCTTGCAGCTACTGCACGTCACGCCGCACGCAAAGCGCGCGAACTCGTTCAGCGAAAAGGTGCCCTCACAGGCGGTGGACTTCCAGGGAAACTTGCAGATTGCTCAGACAGTGATCCGCAGAAATGCGAACTTTTTCTTGTAGAGGGAGATTCAGCAGGAGGAACCGCAAAGCAGGGACGTAATCGTGCCTTCCAGGCCATTCTTCCTTTGCGCGGAAAAATTCTCAATGTGGAGAAAGCGATGGAGCATAAAATTTATGAGAACGAAGAAATAAAAAATATTTTCACCGCACTCGGCGTTCATCGCGGAACTGCTGATGACGAGCGCGCACTCAATCTCGACAAATTACGTTATCACAAAGTGGTGATCATGACCGATGCTGATGTCGATGGAAGCCACATCTCCACACTCATCATGACTTTTTTCTTCCGGCAAATGAAGGAGATCATCGAAAACGGTTATCTCTACATCGCAACGCCACCGCTTTATCTTGTGAAAAAAGGAAAGGAAGAACGTTATTGCTGGAATGAAGAACAGCGCGATCATCACGTGCGTGAACTTGCCGGCGACGGAAAAGAGAGTAGTGTTGGAATACAACGTTACAAAGGGCTGGGAGAAATGAATGCAGAACAATTATGGAAAACAACCATGAATCCCGAATCACGAACGTTGCGTAAGGTTACTATTGAAAGTGCTGCAGAAGCCGATCGTATTTTCTCGATGCTCATGGGCGATGATGTTCCACCCCGCCGCGAATTCATAGAACGCAATGCAAAATATGCGCACATCGATGTGTGATGTGTAAAAGAATTGAATTTCAAACTCACCCGTAGAAAGGTGAGTTTTTTTGTTTTCAAATTTTTTCAGAGCGCACCTTCTGTTCGTTGAATTCACACCTGTCCCGCTGTTCGCTTGTAGTCCTCGCAAGCGTGCGTGTGAAGAGATTTCCATCCCTGTGGGCTACCGCTTCCATCGGGGCTGGAAAAGCAACACCTGTGCATCTAATTACCACGACCAGAAAACCGGATCGGTTTTCATAATAGTTTTTGAATTAATTATCGCAACAAAATCCCCACTTCATCTCATCTTCATTTCGTTTTAAAAGAAAAACCCGGAAATAATTCCCGGGCTTGTCTTTAAAATTTTATTACTGACTCAACGAGGACCACCTGATTTTTTAACTGCAGATGGAGTAGCGGAAGCCTGTGCAGCAGGCGCACCCGTATTTTCTTTCGAACTCATTGCCTGAGGCCCTATAGCAGGAGCAAAACGCTCGGAAGAATAAAGAACAGGAGATCCATTCGCCATTACATCGTCAGCGCGGTTTGCAGTTACATTATAGCTGAATGAAACATTCGAAGTTCCGCCATCAAGTTCTATGACATCAAATCCATCAGCAGTTTTGTTTGTAACATAAACACCTTTGCAATCACCTTCTAACTGAACAAATACACGGAGATCATGTTGTTCGTTTACAACAATATTTTTTGAATAAGTAGGATCGAGTGTAATGTGAGCACGTCCATTAATCAACTGACCTTTTCCATAATCCTGGAAAAGATTTTCCGGAGCTTCCGGAGCACTCAGCACAACACTGTTGTTGTTTACATCCTTCACCACTGTATTCACTGTTCCAACACCTTCAATTTTTCTGATCGTACCGGCTGCGGTTACGGCGCCTACGTAAACATAAGCACCAAGATTCGTATAAAAATAACCACCAGCACGCAGAATACCAGCTGTAGTTGAATCAGCGCCGACTTTTCCGAAGCAACCGATATCTTTTCCGGTAAAGGCACCACCGGTTCCGTTCACGAGATAGTAGGAAGTTTGATTATCTCCCGCACCAACAACACCAGTGCCTGTAGCCCCTGTATTTACGCCCCAAACACCAAATGAAGCAGCACTTACTGTTGTCACACCGAGAACACCGTCAGCACCTGCGTTACCGAAACCATAAACACCTTCTCCTGTTCCTGTATTGACACCAAGAACACCATTTCCGGTAGCCGTATTCTGACCATAAACACCATCTCCGGTTGCAACACTGAATCCGGCAACACCAGCACCTGCTGAGCCGGCAGTTGTCGCCTGACCGCGCACACCTATGCCCGCTGCATTAGTTCCGAGATAATCTCCCCAAACACCATTAGCACCATTGGCATTACCACCATTATATCCATAAACTCCTGTTCCGGTTGTAAGACTTGTATTGGCACCAAAAACACCATCACCAGTTCCAGTATTTTCGCCATAAACACCTATTCCAGTCGTTGCTGAATAACCATTTATCGCATATGCCCCAAGTGGATTAATTGCGCCGGCATAACCAGTCGAATAGACTGAGAAGACATCTCCAGCTTGTACGGTTGTAGAATTTCCAACAATAGGACCTGTGGAAAGAACTCTCAACCTTTCATTCGTTGCAAGTGACCCTCCTGTTTTTGTTACAAAGTCCTGAACATCGTTAGTGCCTATATAATTTGTGCCGGCTATAGTTCCGGTATTTCCAGTCGTTAACCACGCCCCGGCAAGAGTTGTTAATGGACCTCCGGATCCTGCCGTTCCGTTAAGTGTAATAGTCCCACTTGAATTATAGGTTAAAGTAGATAAAGTCCATGTGGGCCCGGTAGGGCCGGTAGCACCAACAGCACCTGCCGCTCCGGTTGGGCCAGCCGCTCCAGTTGGACCAGCAGCACCTGCCGCTCCGGTTGCGCCAGCAGCTCCAGTTGGACCAGCAGCACCAGCCGCTCCGGTTGGTCCCACAGCGCCAGTAGCACCTGCCGCTCCTGTCGGACCAGCCGCGCCGGCAGGCCCAGTAGCACCAGCTGCACCAGCAGGACCCGTCGGCCCAGTAGCACCGGTAGCACTTGCAGACCCACTAGGGCCAGTAGCCCCAGTGGCGCCAACGGCACCTGTAACTCCAGCAGCACCTGTCGGACCGGCAGCACCTACAGGGCCAGCAGCACCCACAGCACCAGTTGCTCCCTGACAATCAAGTGTGTTCCAAAATCCATCTCCATTTACATCTTCAGATGCATCATTAATATTATTCATGTTCGTGTCCCAGCAATGAAATCCTGTAGGCCCTGTAGGTCCCGCCGTACCCGTCGCTCCCGTTAATCCTGTTGGGCCGGTAGAAACAGCAGCAGTACACATATTTTGCCAACTGGTGGTGGCTGCTATATAATAGAAGAAGCAATCGAAATTAATATCGTAAACGAGCAAGCCATTAGCAGGGGCAACAATCGCAGTACGTTGAGCGGTACTCATACGTGGCACCAAAACGCCTTGCGATGTAGATTGCATTTCGAGTATTGAAGAAGCGTCAGGAACATTGGTTCCAATTCCAACATTATTCTGAGCATTCAGAAATAACGAGGAAAAAAGAATTCCTGCTAATAGAGGTATAAGTTTTTTCATTTGAAAAGCGGTTTGAAAGTCTTTTATGGAGTGTAACAAAAATAATCTTTTTTACCTAACACTCAAATTTATTCTTCCGAAACAGCTGAAGCATTGAGCAAAAAAAAATCCTCCACTTTTTACAGTAAAGGATTCCAGAAAAACAATTCTTTTTCTTCTATCAATGCGGATTACCGGATCTGAAATTACCAGGTGCCTGTTGATTGCCATTATTCATTTGCGGCATGACTTGATTTTGAGAGTCATTCTGTATAGCGGGAGCTTCATGCCTGTTTGCAGCACCATTGGCATCAACATCAATGCGCTGATTATTCACCATATTCGGATCTTTTTGTTTAGCTGGGGGAGCATCAAAACGAACCTGAGTTCCATCCCACCAAAGTGGCTGAGGAGTATCTGTATTATTATTTTCATTAAACATCACTCCCTGCATTTTCACATCAAAATCGGTTGAAAGCACTTCGGAAGGAATTTCAGGGTTTTCATTGCCTTTAATAGTAGCGACCGCTATCCAGGAAAATTGCACATTAGAATTGCCGGAGTTGTTTTCCTTAACAGTAAATCCTGTAGCATCAACCGAGCTTACATAAACTCCATTCGAATTTCCAGTTGGGGTAACAGTAATAACTAAATCAGAAGGATCAGAAATTACAGAACTGAAATCTGAACTAAAATTAATATGTATTTCTCCACTCGAGAGCTGACCCTTTCCTCGCGAACTAACATCGGAGGTCATTGAGGTGGTAGCGTAAGCAACAGCCCGATTTCCGGTGCCATCCTGCTTATCAATAAGCTCTGCTATTGGTTTATTAGTTAATGTATATCCATCAACATAGAGGGAATATCTGTTTCCTTTTACATTCATTCCGTATGCAAGTCCTCTAACCCAACCTCCCATTACTCCTCCATAAATTCCCATTCCGATTTGAGTATTTACGACTCCTTCCCAATTTTCAGAGGTTCCATTATGAATTTGGTTTGAATTTGATAACCTTCCTGTGGCAACTCCGGTTTGATATGCCAGACCGAATCCATAAATGGAATAATCAAATCCATTGGAGGCATAATAACCTACTGCGCCTTGGGCAAAACCACCATCATCCCCGAAAACACCTCCTGTACGGCTTACAGTTGAAGGAGAATTTCCATAAACTCCGAATGAATACGTAGAAGTAGTTGTGTTAATAGAACCCGTAACGCCAGTCTCAGGGCCTGTTCCAACTAAGGTTCTGAAACCTGTTCCTGTACCACTACCTGCGTAAATACCACGAGTACCTGCTGTATTATAAACACCAAGTGAGGTGGAATTATATTCTCCCTGAACACCTGCGAATGAAGTTGTGCCCGCCATGATCGCCCCATATGTTCCCCCTCCATTCTGATAAGAATATCCATTCACTGCCCAGGGGAAAGTAACATTATCAACTGAATTCATCAGGTCTCCAGGTAAGGCAGTGGCCGTTGTACCAATGAAAAATTCTCCAAGATTTGAAAGTCGACCACGTACCAAATTATTGGTGGTAAGATCAACGTGATTATTAGAGGATGTTCCGAAAAATCCAGTGGCGACCAATGAATTTGTTCCCGCCGTATTGGGAGAGCAAATCCAAAAAGCACCTGTACTAGTTACTGGTCCTCCAGAACCAGCAGTTCCATTGTCAGTAACTGTACCATTAGCATTTACTGTCGGAGCAACGAGAGTCCACGTAGGACCAGTAGCACCTACAGCTCCAGCAGGACCAGTAGCACCCACAGCTCCAGCAGGACCAGTAGCACCCACAGCCCCAGCAGGACCAGTAGCACCCACAGCTCCAGCAGGACCAGTAGCACCCACAGCTCCAGCAGGACCAGTAGCACCCACAGCCCCAGCAGGACCAGTAGCACCCACAGCCCCAGCAGGACCAGTAGCACCCACAGCCCCAGCAGGACCAGTAGCACCCACAGCTCCAGCAGGACCAGTAGCACCTACCGCACCGGCAGGACCAGTAGGGCCAGCGGCTCCCGTAGGACCAGCAGCACCGGCAGGGCCAGTAGCGCCTACCGCACCAGCAGGACCAGTTGGGCCGGCAACACCAGTAGGGCCAGCAACTCCTGTAGGACCAGCAGCCCCGGCAGGACCAGTAGCGCCTACCGCACCAGCAGTACCAGTTGGGCCGGCAACCCCAGTTGGGCCAGCAACTCCTGTAGGACCAGCAGCCCCGGCAGGACCAGTAGCGCCTACCGCACCAGCAGGACCAGTTGGGCCGGCAACACCAGTAGGGCCAGCGGCTCCCGTAGGACCAGCAGCCCCGGCAGGGCCAGTAGCGCCTACCGCACCAGCAGTACCAGTTGGGCCGGCAACCCCAGTAGGGCCAGCGGCTCCTGTAGGACCAGCAGCCCCGGCAGGTCCAGTAGCGCCTACCGCACCAGCAGGACCAGTTGGGCCAGCAACTCCCGTAGGACCAGCAGCTCCAGCGGGTCCAGTAGCGCCTACCGTACCGGCAGGACCAGTTGGGCCAGCAACTCCAGTAGGACCAGCAGCTCCGGCAGGGCCAGTAGCGCCTACCGCACCTGCAGTACCAGTTGGGCCAGCCGCACCAGCGGGACCTGTAGCACCAGCCGCACCTGCAGGGCCAGCAACCCCAGTTGGGCCAGCGGCTCCAGCGGGACCCGTAGCACCTGCACAATCTGATGCGTTCCAAAATCCATCACTGTTAATATCTTCAGCAGGATCGTTAACACCATTGCCATTAAGATCCCAACAATGAATTCCATTCAAACCTGTTGCACCGGTCGCTCCCGCCGGACCAGCTGCACCTACAGGACCAGCCGTACCTGCACAGTCCTGGGCATCCCATGAACCATCGCCATTAATATCTTCAGCGGGATCATTTATTCCATTACCATTCAAATCCCAACAGCTAATTCCATTTGCACCGTTAGAGCCAGCAGAACCAGCAGGGCCAGTTGCACCAACAGCACCGGCTCTGCACAAGTTTGTCCAGATTCCAGCTTTGTAATAAAAAAAGCACATAGAATCCAGATCGTAAACCAAAAGTCCGTTAGCAGGAGTAGCAATACCGATACGATTTACAGCCGTCATCCTGGGAACAAGTACACCCTGAGTTGTAGATTGCATTTCGAGAATAGAAGATGCATCTGGAACTGTGGTTCCTATTCCGACATTATTTTGAGCCTGAGAGTTTCCGCAAAATGACAGGGAAAGTATACTCAGAAAAAAGGGGTAAATCTTTTTCATCAGTTAAGGGATTTCAACGTTTCGAACAGTAAAAATATTATTTTTTAGCAGAATAACAAGCCCAATGCGAAAGATTTTTTTTAAATGCTTAACGTATCAGGTTCACATGCCCGATATATTCGCGGCGGGAGCCATCAGGAGTTACAACATCAATTTTGTAAACGTAGGCATCAATCTGGCAAGTTCTTGAAGTTCCCTGAACAGTTCCGTCCCAGCCATCCATCCATTTATCAGTTCTGAATATCAGGTTCCCCCAGCGATCAAATATCATCATTGAAAATTTGTCAGGATTAATTCCCATTCCCTGTGGGTAGAAAAGATCATTATGACCATCGCCGTTCGGTGTGAAAGTATTGGGAATATAAATTGCATAATCTTCCTGTACAATGATTGGAAGAGTGATACTATCCTGGCAACCAAAAGTATTGGTGACGATCAATTGAACATTAAAATATCCTGAATCTGCAAAAGCATAACTAGGGTTTTGCAAGACAGATGCAGAATCATCCAACCCGAAACTCCAAATCCATGACACGACACCACCAGAAGAAAGATCTGTAAAATCAACAATATTGTTCAGCATGGTGGCGGGCTGAGGATTTGCACTGAAATCGGCATTTGGAAGTGGCCATACTGTTACATAATTTGAAAGAGTAGTTGATCCGATGCAACCAATATTATCAGTTACAGTTGCGCTGACGTTATAATTTCCCGCAGAAGTAAAACAGAAAGAAGGGGTATTCAAAGTGGAAGTGCCGAGATTATTTCCGAATGTCCAAAGTATGGAGGAAGTATTCGGTGTGTTATTCTGGAAATCTACACACAGTGTTTGGCAACCGGAAGTAAGTGAAGTTGCAGATATATTAACCAAAGGCATTGGATTGACAGTGATAGTAACTGTATCAGTTGCCGGTTGAGTAGTGCATCCATCATTTACACTAACGGTATAAGTAGTTGTTGCATTTGCTGTAACATTTACATTTTGCCCAATGAGATTTCCAGGATTCCAGGAATAAGTATAATTGCCATTTCCTCCAGAACCAACAGCTGAAAGATTAACCTGCGATCCAGCGCAAACGCTCAGGGCCGGAATTGCATTAACATTCAAAGGTGGTTGCACAGTGACTGTTACTGTTTGATTCGAAGACTGACAGCCATTTGCATCAGTAACATAAACTGTGTAGGTGGTGGTAACGAGAGGAGATACGGTGATATTTGCAGTAGTCCAGTTATTTGTTCCATCGGTCCAGAAATAATTATAAGCCGGAGTTCCTCCATTGCCGGCATCAGTAAGATTTGCACTTTGTCCAACACAGATAGTTGTTCCACTCCCTGGCGTATTTGTAAGTAAAGTGGGTTGCGTAATTGTCACGGCCGCCGTGTCCATACATCCATTTGCATCAGTCATTGTTACAATCCACGTACCCGGACATAAATTAAATGCAGTATCATTTACCTGGCTTACGGGAAGAGTATTCCAAGAATAATTATACGGTGCAGTGCCACCGACACCATCCCCAACTGCCCAACCATTGCACGAATTGAAACAGGATACATTGCCCGATGAAACAATATTGACAACTGCACCTGGTGTATTGGGAACATTAACGCATAATGTGTCTCCGCATCCGTTCTGGTCATAAACATAAACGCAAACCTGGCCCGGAGGGAGATTGTTTTCGGTTAGTGCACTATTTCCGGAAGCAGGCCACAGAATTGTATAAACGTTACCGGCAAACGGAGTTCCCCCACTAATTGAAATTGTTACTGAACCATCATTTTGTCCGCAATTCGCAGTAGTAATAGAAGTTGACTGAATGACAACAGGAGTAGGTTGAGTTATAGTAACTGCTGAAGTTGCCATGCACCCAAGAACATCAGTAACGGTGACGTTATAATTACCGGCACACAGATTAGTTGCATTTTGATTCGTAGTCGCATTACTCCAGGAATAGCTATAGGGAGTAAAGCCACCGGATGGATTAGCTGTAGCTTGTCCGTTACATGCACCATTACAGGTATTATCCGAAGAAGTTATAGTTAATGCTAATGGAATGGGCGCAACATAAACGGTAGCCTGGTCGGTCCCGATGCATCCCAACGCATCGGTTACAGTGACGGTATAGGTAGTTGTTACTGTGGGGCAGGCCTGAGGATTTGCTACGTTTGATGGCCCGGTAATGGACGCAGCCGGAGACCAGGAATAACTTACTCCACCACTACCATTTAAAATAGTGCAAGCTCCACTGCAAATAGAATCATCCGGCCCAGCACTAGCAGTCATCATCGGACTCACATTAACGAGAACGGTATCTGTTCCTGAACATGACGCACTTGTGGCTGTCACGACATAAGTTGTAGTTACTGTTGGACAAACACTAATAGTTGCAGTATTTCCTACATTGGTATTTCCCGGTAGCGATGCCCAGGAATAACTCAACGCTCCAGCAGCGCTCCCGGTCAAAGTAGCGCAACCTCCGTAGCAGATATTCTGATTCGGCCCGGCAGAAGTGACCAGTGCACTCACGTTCACGATCATTTGATCGCTTACGGTTTGGGTTGTATTATTACAATTAGTATATGTTGCCTGTAAAGTGTAAGTAGAAGTTGATCCCGGGCAAACAGTTGCAGTTACGGTTCCGGCTGCAGCATTAACTGTAGAGGCAATTGCTGTTGCTCCAAGATACCAGGATACTGTATAGTTAACTGCTCCGTTCGGAGTCCAGCGCCGTCCATCATTTACTGTAGTCCATTGGGTGGGATAGTTGCGGCCTGCCTGAACAACAGCCGCTGTTCCTGTAGCATTGTGAACTGCTTCAATCGCATTACCACCATTCCAAGAAGCACAAAGCGGTTTTGTCTGAATAAAATTATCAATGACATTCGTGGTCTCATACATTGCAATTTGCTGGGTACACAAAGTTGTAGTGCAAAAATACATGGGCACCTGGTACCAACTCACAACGAATCTGCGACATGGTGCCGTTCCGTAAGTGGTGTAACGAATTTGACCACCGCCTGGCGGATAAAGATCCTGCCATGGAGCCATAATTGTGTTCATCGGATCAGAGCCGGTAGGAACTGCCGCCCCAATCGGCCATTGACAATAACCGCCCGCTCCGGCCGTATTGAAAGAGATGATTCCATTCGAACCAATACAGACATTGTTGTATGCTGTTCCATAAAAGCAAAAAGTGAACGGGAGAGGAATAATAGCAGACCACTGATCATCGCCAAGGGCAAGTGAAGTTCCGACGTTGAATGGATCGGGAGTGTAAGCGACAGTGCTGGCAGTATAACCGGTAGTGAGACCGGTTGTAACAAAAGTTCCTGAGAGATTTGCGCAATTAGGAGAACAGATCGTTTGATCGGGGCCGGCGTTAATTGGACAAATTGTGGGTGATTGCGCTCTGGCGCAAATACCAAACAACATTGTCAATGAAACGAACAGGGGCCGTGTAATGTGTTTCATGTGGGTATGAATTAGAGAAGCAGCTAATGGTTTGCCGTCACTTACTGCCTCAATCAAAAATAGAACGTTTATTCAAGAATTGCAAATCAACATTTCAACTCAGTTGTTTGCAATGAAATTCAGGATGCGATTGTATAATACGCAGGCAAAGACAAAATTGTTTCGTCCGTAGACGACTATTTCATTAAACCGGAAAAGATAATGCCGATAGATTACTGCACCACAAGTTTCACCACCCCACAATTCACACTGTTATCCTGGATTTTTACAAAATAAACTCCTGCCGGAAGAGTATGTACATCAAAATAAATCGATGTTCCTGAAGAATTATTTTTCTGGTAATTGATCGAGGGATTATTTATGAGCTCACCCATTGAATTATAAATGTCAATGCGCACATTTTTCAGATTCAGATCCGGAATGCTGATGTTTACTTCACCGGAAGCGGGATTGGGGAAAGTTGAAATATTGTATGAGGACGCAGTTGAGCTGTTGATCCCGACTGCGGAGTATGAATATTTCAACGTGATATAATCATCATTCACAAGATTAGCACTTCGGCCAGTGATATAAACTATTCCATTTTTCACGAGAACAGCATTGCCCGCATCGTCACGCCCGACTCCTGTATTATCGAATCGCAAAACATAAACCTGGTTTCCGGCCGGATCATATTTGACAGTAGCGATATCGAAATTTGTGCCGTTGCCTTTACTGTAACCGGTGACAAAAATATTCAGTGAATCATCAAGAGTAGCGGCCAATCCACGGTCTTCATTATTTGCCGGCCCGTTATAGCGCGATGCCCATTGAAAAGTACCTGTTGAATTATATTTTACAGTTACATAATCATTAGTATTGGTACTCGTACTGGTGATTCCTTTTCCCGCAACAATAATATTGTTGAGCGAATCGGATAATATCTCAAACGGTTCTTCAAAAGTGTTCGGCCCATAATTATAATGCTGGTACCATTGAAAATTTCCTGCAGAACTCCATTTGAGAATCAGGTAATCATTTCCGTTCCCGGTCACGAATCCATATCCAACCACGGCGATATCATTATTCCGGTCGATCGTTAATTTCTTGGACCATTCGTAGCCGTGTCCGGGGCTGTCATACACTCTTCTCCATTGGAAATTTCCATTATTGTCATATTTAATTAAAACAATATCAGCGTTCGGTTGTGCTGCATAAAATGTATCGGAAGGTCCGGTTACGTATACATTCCCATTGGCATCCAGATCAATATCCCGCGATTCATCATTGAAATGACCGGGGCCATCATAAGTTTTTACCCACAATTGATTTCCGGAGTTATCATATTTTAGCGTCACAAAATTATAGGTATAGTTAGTGTCGGTTTCATAACCTGTTACATATACATTTCCACTTGCATCAAGTACGAGTGCATTGCCTTCATCATAATTATTAAACAATGTATTATTAAAATGTGCAACCCAGCTCTGAACACCACTGGATGTATATTTAATAGTTGTGATATCACCCATCGTTCCTGTTTCTACGCTGTAACCGGTTACATAAACATTCCCGGATGCATCCACTTTAATATCGCGTGCCTGATCATTATCATTCGCAGAACCGTTATAACTCTGCAGCCATAGTTGTTGCCCGGTTGGAGAATATTTTATCGTTACCATGTCTAGCGTTCCATTTGCATTGAATGCATAACCGGTAACGTAAACATTCCCTGAATTATCAACAGCGATTGCCTGCGCTTCATCGCTATTATCATTTGGCCCATTATAACGTTGTCCCCATTCGAGAGCCGGTTGAGCGATCGATGAAAGTGTGATCATAAAACCACTACATAACAGAGTCAGGATTTTTTTCATTGCAAGGACAATTTATTTTCAGTGATGCTAAGATAACTTGTTGAATCCGTTTAGCGACTTTATTTTGCAGAAAGCAGGAATAACTTCATTACACAAAACTCAACCTGTTATCATGATTACTTAATGAGGTTAACGTGTCCGATCAGATTATGCGTTGCACCAGTGAGATCTTTCGCATTGATCTTCCACACATAGGTATCAATCTGCGCGATGTCCGGATGTCCCTGCACACGTCCATCCCAACCATTATTCAGATCTGCAGTATAGTAGATCATATTTCCCCAACGATCGTAGATCCACATTTCGAAATGATCAGGATCTATTCCAATGCAAACCGGGAAAAATGTTTCGTTATGATTATCGCCATTTGGTGTGAATGTATTCGGAACAAAAATGGAAACATCAGGACCTATACAAACAACATGTGAAACGGTATCCACACAACCCTGTGAACTGGTTGCAGTGAGTAATACCTGGTAACAGGTTGCATCTCCATAAGTGAATGACGGATTCTCCAGTGTACTTGTTGAATTCATCAGGTCACCAAAACTCCAAAGCCAGCTTAATGCATTGGTAGATGAATCAGTAAAGAAAATTTCACTATTCACAAGTGTAGTTGGTTGTGGCGACATTCCGAAAGCTGCAACAGGATTTGCAAACACATTGATGTAAGATGTCATCGTGATCGTTGTCTGGCATCCATCTGCAGATTTCACAGTGAGTGTTACATTGTATGTGCCCGGGTTTGTATAACAATGTGAAGGATTCTGCGAAGTGGAAGTATTTCCGTCACCGAAATCCCATGTCCATGCTGCAATATTTCCAGGATTGCCGATCGTAGAAAGATCAGAGAAGTTCACGCATACCGGCGCGCAACCTGAAGTTATATTCGCGCTGAAAGTTGCAACCGGCATCGGGAAGACCGTAACATTTACACTATCCGTTGCTGAACATCCATTGACATCAACAACAGTTACAGTGTAGGTGACAGAAGAAGCAGGTGTGACATTCTGATTTGCACCATTCATACTTCCCGGGTTCCATGTTGTTGTATAAGCAGGAACACCACCGGTAGCGGTCGAAGAAAGACTCACCTGCGATCCTGCGCAAACAGCAGGGGGCGCAGCACTTGCAATCACAGCGAGCGCAGGTGGTTCGGTGATAGTGAGTGTAACATTCGAAGTACATCCGTTTGCATCTGTTACCGTCACAGAATAATTCCCTGCTGTAACGCCAGTAAGTGTATTTGATGCACTCACGTTTGGTGTCCATGAATAAGTGTATGCAGGATTTCCGCCGGTCGCAGTTATGCTCGCAGATCCGTTCGATCCGCCATTGCATGAAACGTTAGAGACAGGTCCGAGAGAAGCATTCACACCATTCAGATTGTTGATGGTAACGGTGGTTGATGATGTGCAACCATTCACATCTGTAGCAGTCACAGAATAAGTACCGGAAGGAATATTTGAAATGGTAGAACCTGTTCCTGCCGGGGTCCATGCGAATGTTGATGCGCCTGTTCCTCCAACAGTGGTTGCGGTTGCAGATCCGTCAGATTGATTGCAGTGTGCATCGACACCGGTTGCGGAAACAACAAGTTGAGTTGGCTGAGTAATGATGAAGGGTTGTGTTATAGAACAACCATTGGCATCCGTGATTGTACAGGTATAACCCTGCGATGTGAGCGTGGTTGCGGAAGCGCCGGATCCGCCGGATGGTGACCAGGAATAAGTATAAGCCCCGGTTCCTCCTGAAGGACTGACAGTGGCAGATCCTGTATTTCCACCGAAGCAGAGTTCATCGACCTGTGAGGATGTTGTTACCAGTTGTGTCGGTTCAGTTACAGTCGTTGATGCAGTTGTTGTGCAACCATTCGCATCCGTTACTGTGCAGGTATAACTCTGAGCGGTCAATCCGTTCGCCGTTGAAGCAGTTCCCCCCGTTGGTGACCAGGAATAACTGTAAGCTGGCATTCCACCATTTGCGATCACGTTTGCACTTCCGGTATTTCCACCGTTGCATAGAACCGGTGAGAACGATGCAGAAGCAGTAAGCAATGGAGGTTGTGTCAATGTAACTTGTGCAGTGTCCTGGCAACCGTTCGAATCGGTTACTGTCACAGTATATGTTCCTGCTGGAATTCCGTTTGCGGTTGTATTCGTTCCGCCAGACGGTGTCCATGAATAAGTGATCGTTCCTGTTCCACCGACAACTGTAACTGTTGCAGCACCTGTATTCGCACCGTTACAAAGAATATTTGTTGCAGAAGTAATAGAAGCAGATGGAGATCCCATGTTGGTGATGGTGATAGTTCCATTTGCAGAACATCCGTTTGCATCTGTCACCGTTACAGAATAGGTGCCTGCCATCTGTGCGGAGATCGTTGATGTGGTTTGTCCGCCTGGTGACCACAAGTAATTATAGGTTCCGGTTCCGCCCGAAGGTGTTGCCGTTGCAGTTCCGTTTGGATTTCCGCAAGTGGATGAAACTTGCGCGGTTGTAACTGTAACCAGTGTAGGTTGGGTGATATTGAATGTTTGTGTTATAGCACAACCGTTGGCATCGGTGATCGTGCAGGTATAACCTTGTGAGGTAAGTGCAGTAGCTGTCGATCCTGTCTGTCCTGAAGGCGACCAGGAATAAGTATAAGGCCCTGTTGCTCCCGAAGGTGTTACAGTTGCTGTCGCGTTATTTCCTCCGAAACACAATTCATCTGCCTGGGACGCACTTGTCACAAGCTGTGTCGGTTCGGTTACTGTAGTAGAAGGCAGTTGAATTTGTTCCTCCGGATGGCGACCAGTTGTAAGTATAAGATGTAATTCCACCGGAAGCGGTCACCGTTGCGCTACCTGTATTTCCTCCATTGCAGAGAACCGGGGAGTAAGTTGCACTTGCAGTGAGCAGGGTGGGTTGTGTAATTGTTACTGTAGCTATAGAAGTACAACCATTCGCATCAGTAACTGTTGCCGTGTAAGTTCCGGCTATAAGATTTACACCTGTAGATCCCGTTCCACCGGAAGGCGACCATGAATAAGTATAAGGAGTTGTTCCGCCTGTTCCGGTCACAGTTGCACTTCCGTTATTTCCACCGAAGCAACTTACGTTAGTCGATGCGGTGATCGTTGCTGTAGGCGAGCCCGCATTGGGCACATTCACGGTTTGTGTTGCAACACAACCATTGGCATCAGTAACAGTTATCGTGTAGCTGCCGGCCAACAATCCTGTTGCGTTTGCAGAAGTTCCTCCCGATGGAGTCCATGAATAAGTATAGGCACCGGTTCCTCCTGTTGCAACAACAGATGCAGATCCATTCGGATTTCCGCAGGTAGATTGAACAAAAGAAGTGGTGAGCGAAATTGCAGTTGGTTGAGTGACCGTTGTTGATGCTGTGGTGATACAACCATTCGCATCAGTAACGGTGCAGGTGTAAGAACCTGCTGATAAATTCGGCTCCGTTGTTCCTGTACCACCAGAAGGCGACCAGGAATAAGTGTAACCAGGAGTTGCGCCTGATGCAGTTACAGCCGCACTACCAGTATTTCCACCATTGCAGAGAACAGGAGTCATTGTTGCGGTTGCAGTGAGTGCGGTTGGCTGTGTAACTGTAGTAGAAGCAGTAGTAATACATCCGTTCGCATCAGTGACCGTGCAGGTATAACTTCCCGCAGTTAAATTAGCGGCAGTTGAATTTGTTCCTCCGGATGGCGACCAGTTGTAAGTATAAGATGTAATTCCACCGGAAGCGGTCACCGTTGCGCTACCTGTATTTCCTCCATTGCAGAGAACCGGGGAGTAAGTTGCACTTGCAGTGAGCAGGGTG